>JAYQWJ020000643.1:0-9264 GCA_035829175.2 Candidatus Albibeggiatoa psychrophila | reverse complement strand
AGTTCCTAAAAACTTTCCGTAGTATTGATAAATGTAAAATGCGATATAAGCAAGATGAATTTTAATATTTAATCATTTATAACAGGTTGTCATTTTATTGAGATTTTTATCAATTATATGGATAATTTATATCTAACAATAACTCGAATATTCCAAATAAATCAAAATATTAAACACTTTAAACTTAGATGCTATTTTGGAAAAAAGTAATCGATAAAAATGGATTTCGCCCGACCTTTTCTATTAAAATTAGTGATTTGTAGAAAGTAAGCGGATTGTATTATATAATAAGAGGTTGAAACATCAGTAAAGTCATACATGCCAGTGGATGTGCTTTGCTTGTTAATCTTTTATTACTTAAAGACTTAAAGGTGGGAAAATGACAACCGACTTCCTAGGATTGCTTGTTGCTGTCATCGGCATTTATAACTGCTTGCCGCTTGCTTATAAAGCGTATAAAACCAGAGAAACAGCCGAATTTTCTTTTGCGATGCTGTTCTTATTTGCAATGCCCGTTGTTTTATGGCTTGTATACGGTGTGCTATTAGGTGCTGTGCATCTTGTTATCGTCAATGCCGTGACATTACTGCTTACATTCTACATTTTGCGCATGAAAATCAAATACGAAATGTAACTTATTATTTAGCAATATATTTTATTCGCAGCCGACTTTTTACAAAATCATTTTGGCTCACAGCTGAGTTAATTTCAACTTGAAAGTCTTGGCGCGTAAGCTGTTGTTTTAAATTCTCTAACGCCTGTAAGTCTGCAATGGTGATTTGCAAATCAAAATTACCGTGTCGATAGTCTAGCCGTTTGAGCTGGAAATCTTTTGCCTGCGCTAAAGTAGGACTTATTGACTTCAGTAATTGCAAAAATGATAAGGCAACAGGCTGTCGATTTTGCTGCTGAAAAACATGCAGTTTTTGTTCCATTTGGGCACGGGCATTAACAATTTTTCGTGCCTCTGGAAACGTTTTGCGATAAAGCTGGTTAATCTGCTGGCTAAATTGCTCATGCTGTTGGCTAAGCTTTTGTACATCAAACCAAATTTGCCCAATTAAGATTATTGCTAATATGCTTGCCAATATGATTGTCGGACGCAAGGTTTTCCATAATGATGTGACTTTATTTTGTGGTAAATATTTATTTTGTAAAAGATTAAGCGGATGATGAGATTTTAAACTGCGTAAAAACCATGCAAGCGTTGGCTCGGAATGAGAGTGCTGTTCAACATTAACCCCTAAACCATGCAGCGTTGTTAACAGAGCTTCATTCTGTGGACTAGAAAATACATGAATTTTTTCTGGTAACGTGGTTTGAGTTTGCAATAGTGCAGAAATATTTCCCAGTTCGATGCTGAAACCTGCGGATTCTCCCGTGCGGACAATGACTTTTTCCTCCCACAACATCACACTCCAAGTGCTTTCGCCATGATAAGGTAAGGCTAACATTTCGGGTAAAATAACGGTGGGCAAGCTATTTTGCTGATTAAATGCCTGTAAACAGGTTTGCATTGTCTCATGACTAATTACGGCAACGGCAACATCTTTGTCACGCGGCGTGCCAATTGCAAAATGCAACATATCCACATCTTGAGCCAATTGTTCTTCCAAGATATAAGGCATTGCTTGAATCAGACGCTGGCGTTGCTTGGTTGGGATTTCTGCTTGTTGCAAAATGCATTGAGTGCCCGTAAATAACACATAAATCGGATAACATTGTTTAGGCAAAGTTTCAATACGGGTATTCAGGCGTGTGTTGAGTATTTTTGCAGGAGCTTGAAATTGAATCCAACTCACTTGTTGGGGAGAGTGATAATAAACCAATAGGGCTGTGCGCATAAGTCAAGCAAGGCGTTCAAACGAAGATAAACATTCTATCCTAAGCTGCGCTGCTAATCCAATATTAGAGTTGTTTCCTGCAAAAAGCAGGTGTATTTTATAGAGTTCATTTTACATCCATGAAGTAAATGAATAATATTTATATTTTGCAACTACTTATCCTATCTTTGTGGCATAGTATGGGTAGGTCATTATCATCATTTTATGGATTGATACGCCTGTAAATAACGTTGCACAGTGCATAATTGCTGGCGTAATACCGTGGCTTCTGTGCTAAATGGCAAACCTTGCAATAAAGATAAGCCTTGATAATTTCCGCGTAATATTTTGTAGATTAAGCGCAATTGTAATACGGGATAGGCTAAGCCTTGGGATTGAGCATAAAGCATAAATTCAGCTTCACTGGGAGCAGATAATTTAAATCCTGTCCAATTTTGAGATGGGGGTTTGTGCCGAGAAACAACAAGTATCAGTTTATCTGTTGGCAATTGTTCAATTTGCTGATTAGGTTCAATTTCTAAGTAAATGATAGACTTATGTTGTGCAATGAAGTGTTGATTTAACGCTTGTGCTAATGCAGTTTTACCAATGCCTCCAACACCGTACAACCAGATTTTTTTATATTTTAACAACATGTTTTCTAATTTAAATAATTGCTTACAGCGTCCAATGAGTGGTTTTAAGTATTTGGTTTGTATTTTAGGATTTATTGGTTTTTGTGAAAATAATTGCTGTTCGTCAGCACAAGTGTATAAATTTGGAATCATCCACTGACCTATCTCATTTTCCTGCCATTGCTCATTATTATTCAAAAGATTTTGCATTGCTAATCGCGCGATTTGTACAACATTGATGATGTTTTTTTCTTGTACGATAGATTGACAAAATTGCTGAATAAACAGGCTAGTAGCACGGTCTAAAACCGTATATTGCATTCCAATAACATTGCAGATGTTGAGTTGATGTAATTTTAAGGCTAAATCTGCTGATTCACATATTGCTAATATCACACAGTTTACGTTGGATTTTTGAAATACTGAGATTATTTGTTTGTAGCTGATAAGTTGGTAAGATGCTGTTTCAGAATTAAAAATAATGCTTTGTTGATCGTGTTTGGTAATACTATGCGCAGTTAAAATGATAATATCCCAATGTTGGTTTAATAAATCCTGAAATCGCTCAAAATCACCACATTGAGAACTATGCAATAATATTTGTTGGGTTTGAATTTGTGCCCACAATGCTTGATAAATAAAATACTGTTCTTCTGCTAAATTAAGCGGATTTTTATTTGGATGCTCAGCTTGGGTGGCAAAGTGTAAAATTTTTAAAGGGGAGTGAGTTTGTTGCAATTGGCTTGAAGTTGACGGCATTTGACGAATAATAGGGATTTTTTGCGCAATAAAATAACCATCTGGATGATAGAGACATTCCCACGGCAAGTTAAAATGTTGCTGAATAATCAAATGCGAGATACAAGACATATCGCTTGTTAAAGCTGAACAATTCCACAACTGCTGACCCATTTTTTTTAATAGGTCGGAGTTGATTGTTTTGTGTTGGAATCCTGATTTAACTTGTTGAGTTAATTCATCAACGCCTTTAGGAACAAATAATGGCGCGATAATGAAAGGTTTTACGCCCATATTCAGAAAAAAGTACGATCCATATAGTCAGGTACATCCATCATAATCAATTGTGTGCCACGCATAATCAAGTCGCCTTGAGCCCGCACATTTTCGCCTTGGTGATGGAATTCAAATCGATAATTACGTTGTAATACAACACGCCCTAGTTTATTACGCGCCAAATCAATACCCGTTAAACTGACAGAATCATCCAATAATTGCAGATGATATTGAGCACAAATGCGTTGGCTATGGGTTCGGGCAATTTCTAAAATGCGCAAACTATCAAACCAAAACCAAGTAATTGTTCCAAGAAATAGTATAAATAAAATTGATGTTAAGCTCATATTTTAATTTGTTTCAAAATAACTTACATCTTCTTATTTTAGTCGTTTTTAATTTCAAAAGTAAATTTTTAAAAAAAACAAGTTTGGTACAAGAAATAATATATACTTAAAATCAGGTGTTTATGTTTTTTGCTGTTATTATTGAAGCAATGTTAAGCCCCATTCGCAAGTCAAATTTAGTAATGAATGAATAAGCTTTTAAACCGATTGCTACTTTAGTGATAAAATAGCCTCAAATTAAGTTGTTTTTGATTTTGGTGCGATTTTTTGTTTAGAAATAGCAAGTCATGACACAAAATTTAATAAACTGTGGGTAGAAATTTGACACAATGAAACCTATTAATAGTCTAGCCATATCAAGTATTTTAAACCCAAAGATTAGTAACTATGTCCAAACGTGATTATTATGAAGTCCTCGGCGTATCTAAAAATGTCAGCGGTGACGAGCTAAAAAAAGCTTATCGTCGTTCTGCAATGAAACATCACCCTGACCGTAATCCAGATAATGCAGATGCAGAAGAAAAATTTAAAGAAGTCCAAGAAGCTTATGATGTATTGTCTGATGACCAAAAACGGGCGGCTTACGACCAATTTGGACACGCGGGTGTAGACCCTTCAATGGGAGGAGCTAGCGGTTTTGGTGGTGGCGGTTTTGATTTTGGTGATATTTTTGACAGCGTATTTGGTGGTGCAGCCGCAGGTGGTGGTGGTCGTCGTGGTGCAGGTGGTTCACGAGTCTATCGTGGTTCAGACTTACGCTACGACCTTAGTTTATCCTTAGAAGAAGCCGTTGCGGGTACGGAACAAAAATTACGCATTCCAACCCAATTAACGTGTTCACCTTGCCATGGTTCAGGCGCGAAACCGGGTACGAGTCCACAAACCTGTTCACGCTGTGGTGGTGCAGGTCAAGTGCGTATGACACAAGGCTTTTTCTCGATTCAACAAGCTTGTCCTAGTTGTCGCGGTACAGGCAAAGTCATTCCAGAACCTTGTACCGCTTGCCATGGTTCAGGTCGAGTTCAAGATTACAAAACCTTATCAGTCAAAATTCCTTCAGGCGTAGATAATGGCGATAGAATCCGCTTATCTAATGAAGGTGAAGCGGGTGTTAACGGTGGACCTGCTGGTGATTTATATGTCCAAATTTCGGTCAAACAACATTCTATTTTCACCCGTGAAGACAATAACTTATCTTGTGAAGTACCGATTAGTATCGTAACGGCGGCGTTGGGTGGTGAATTGGAAGTGCCTACTTTGGATGGTAGAGTTTTACTCAAAATTCCAACTGAAACCCAAACTGATAAAGTATTCAGAATCCGTGGCAAAGGGGTTAAACCTGTGCGTGGCGGTCCGACTGGCGATTTATTATGCCGAGTGATTGTTGAAACGCCTGTGAATTTAACCAATGAGCAAAAAGAAATTCTACGGAACTTTGAAACTAATCTCAGCAATAGTACCCGTAAACATCAGCCTAAAGAAGGTTCGTGGCTTAGCAGTGTGAAAAAATTCTGGCAAGATATTCTTTAAATATTTTAGAATCCAGCGAACTGTGTAATACGATGCAGTTCGTTGTTTTTTTAAATCTAAACCTCATTTGAAAAGCCAGTTTTTTATTTCTGAATTTTATTTTACAAGTCGTTTTAAATTCTAAAAATCTATTTATTTATCAAAATATCACAAGCCAAACCTCCTTCCTCCAATGCTTTAAAATATTCAGAATAACTAAGAAATACTGTTATATTTCATGCTATTGCAAAAAATATTGAATTTGATAAATGCTGAAAATCTAAACTGTTGTAATTTTTATATCCTAATCACTTCTAAAAACGTTTATATACCGATAAAATCACAGTACAGAAAAAATGACCAAGGATGAAGTATGAGTACCAACATTTATCCTGTTGCAGGTATCCAAATTGGCACGGCTTGCGCAGGGATTAAACAAACCGAACATGATGATTTAACCCTGTTTCAACTTGCACCGCAATCAACTTGTGCCAGCGTTTTTACGCAAAATGCGTTTTGTGCAGCCCCTGTTACGGTTGCTAAACATCATTTAAGCGAGCAAACCCCGCGTTATTTACTCATCAATTCGGGTAATGCAAATGCGGGTACGGGACAGCAAGGTATGCAAGATGCACTCTTTTGTTGCCAAGCGGTCAGTCAAGGTGCAAATTGTGATACAACTCAAGTATTGCCATTTTCAACGGGGGTGATTGGGCAGGGCTTGCCTGTTGATAAAATTCAAACCGCTATTCCGACCGCATTGCAAAATATGGGTGCAACGATAGCAGATTGGCAACGTGCGGCAGCAGCGATTATGACGACCGATACCAAGCCAAAATTAGCCTCGAAACAGATTATGATTGCAGATAAAACCGTGACAATTACGGGCATTTCAAAAGGTTCAGGTATGATTAAGCCTGATATGGCGACAATGCTGGCTTATGTGGCAACCGATGCCAATGTTGCGCAAGAAGTATTGCAAGCCTGTCTTAATGATGCGGTGAATCAATCGTTTAATCGAATTACAGTTGATGGTGATACTTCAACCAATGATGCTTGTATTTTGATGGCAACAGGGCAAACTGATTTAGAGCATATTGATAGCACCCAACATCCATACTATGCCGCACTCACCGAAGCTGTCACAGATATTTGTATTCAACTTGCGCAAGCCATTGTTAAAGATGGGGAAGGTGCAACCAAATTTATTAGCATTGATGTGTCTGAAGGTTTAAATGAACAAGAATGTTTAGATATAGCCTATACTGTTGCTCATTCACCTTTGGTCAAAACAGCATTTTATGCAAGTGATGCAAACTGGGGACGGATTTTAGCCGCAGTTGGTCGGGCTGGATTGCAAGACTTTGATATTGAAAAAATTAAAATCTATTTAGACGCTGTATGTATTGTTGAAAATGGTGGCGTTGCCGCTAGCTATGCTGAGCAACAAGGTCAGGCTGTCATGTCTCAAGCAGAAATTACGGTACGCATTGAATTAGGTCGTGGCGAAGCTCATGCGATTGTTTGGACTTGTGATTTATCCTATGACTATGTACGAATCAACGCTGAATATCGTACTTGATATTGCCATCATCACTTTAGTCTTGAAAATTTCAAGCACTTTGTTTTTATAAGCAATTGTTTTTTGAATATTGAAAATATAATACATTGACTCTTCAAATACTTACAGTTCAAGATTACTGAAGCTTTCAAAAATATCCAAACGATTGAATTTAAAAGCTTGATAATGAGCAAAACAGATCTAAATTAGATTTTACAATCACTTTATTTTAATTAGTGTACAAACATCAAGAGGACATTATGAATAAATTACAGTTGATATTATTCAGTATGTTATATTTGTTTTCGTTGACGAGTTATGCAGCCGAAACAAAAAATATTGGCGTGCTTTATTGGTCTATGAATATTCCGGGTCAAGTGGCGATGCGCAAGGGTTTAGAAGCCGAAGCAGAAAAAATTAATCTACAAGCTGCAAAAGACAACTTGCCTACAATTAAACTGATTCCTTATGTGGCAGGCGATGGCGATGAAGGTGTTGAACGACAAATTACCCAAATGGAAGCATTGATTGAACAAAAAGTGGATGCGATTATTGCACAACCTACTGATAATGCAGCACTTGCTTATCCGTTAATTAAAGCGAATAAAGCCAATATTCCTGTGATTGCTTATGATCAATATATTAAAAAAGGTGAATTAGCCGCGTATGTCACTTCCAATAATTACCAAGCGGGTTATTTAGACGGCGAATATGTCGCATCGAATTTTGATGCTGATTACGAAATCAAGTTAATTATTGTTGAATATCCACTTGTTTCTTCAACCGTGCAACGAGTCAATGGCTTTTTGGATGCCTTAGATGAATATGCACAAGCCTATGATATTTTAAAAACTTATGAAGCAGTTGAACCCATTGCTGGCAAAAAAGCAGGTCAGCAGATTTTGCAAGATTTTCCTGAGAAAGACAGTATTGATGTGATTTTCACAATTAATGATGGCGGTGGTTTGAGTGTTGTTGATGAATTGGCAAAAGCAAAACGTACTGAAATTTTTGTTGCAACTATTGATGGCGACCCTAAATCTGTTGAAAATATTAAACAAAAACGTCTTACTCGGATTGATTCCGCACAATTTTGTGGGCCATTAGGTGCTGAAGCATTAAGATTGACGTATGCACTCCTCACAGGCAATGAAATTCCTGCACATTCTGAAGTCCCCGTTTTTCCAATTACACAAGAAACCTTAAAGATTTATCCCGGTTGGATGGGGCCTATTCCTGAGAAATTTGCTAAACCATGGGCTAGTAAAGAAGCTGATTGGCTTGGTAAAATGAGCGTTATTGACGACTAAAGATAGATATTAAATCTGAAATAACAGGGTTGGCAGTTCTGAAAATCTAAGATTGCCAGCTTTAAAAATTCAGAGAATATTACAAAGTTTAGAACTCCACTTCGAGATGTTCTCAAATCAAAGTGGAATGCTAATTTTTATCGGTTTACTGATTCAACCATGGATAAGTTTGCTGATATTTCGCTTCAAACGCACTGATTTCAGCCGCATGTTGCAAAGTTAAACCAATATCATCTAAACCTTCCAACAAGCAATTTTTTCTAAATTCATCAACATCAAAGCTGATTTTTTCACCATCAGGCGTAGAAATGGTTTGTGATGGTAAATCGACCGTGAGTTGATAGCCTTCTGTTGTTTCTGTAGCCTTGATGAGTTTGTCCATAATCGCTTCGTCTAAAACAATAGGCAAAATACCGTTTTTAAAACAATTATTAAAAAATATGTCTGCGAAACTTGATGCCATAACAACACGGAAGCCATAATCTTCTAACGCCCAAGGTGCGTGCTCACGGCTTGAGCCACAACCAAAGTTTTGACGTGCTAATAAAATTTGGCTACCTGCATAACGTGGTTGATTGAGTATGAAATCTTTATTTAATGGGCGGTTGGTGCAATCCATACCCGGTTCACCATGATCTAAATAACGCCATTCATCAAATAAATAAGGTCCAAAACCAGTACGGCTGATGGATTTTAAGAATTGCTTAGGAATAATCGCATCAGTATCTACGTTAGCTCTATCCAAAGGGGCTGTTAAGCCAGTCAATGTTATAAATGCTTGCATAATCTCTTTTCAACTTACAATTAATAATTTTCAATAATCAGTTATCAAGTAAACAATGCCAATCCCGTGATGACATTCAGACATTGTAAAGTTTCATTGCTGATTTTTTTGTATAAGGATTGGATATTATAGATATGTTTTGAACAAGATTACATGGATATTCAAGATTAAATTGCTAACTGCAGAATGAGGCTTTTTGTGTTAAGTAAAATCAATATCTTAACTTTTTTGACGATAAATTGAAATTTCCGTGTTTCCACTCACATTGAGCAGGCAGTAAA
>JAYQWJ020000642.1:0-21205 GCA_035829175.2 Candidatus Albibeggiatoa psychrophila | reverse complement strand
TTAGGTTCAGGTTGTGCCAATTGCCAAACCACATACAAGTTAATTGATGAGGTGACACAAGAAAATGGTATTCCTGCACAATTGGAAAAAATTGAAGATATGGCGCAAATCATGTCTTATGGCGTGATGTCTACACCGGGCGTGGTGGTGAATGGTAAAATTGCTCATGCGGGCGGCGTTCCTGATAAGAAAACCATTTTGTCTTGGTTCAAATCCAGTTGTTGCCCTGCGGATGATAATTGTTGCTAAGCATTTATTTCTTGCTTCCACATTGTTTTTAAATGATGTTGGAAGTGAGATAAGCCGTATTATAGTAAAATTAGTCTTAATCGCTTATGTGCCTGTATACTTTTACTCCGTTATCCAAGGCTGCCAACATACGTTCAGACCCTACTGCTGAATTACGACGTGGAACGTAATAACTAGAAAATATCCGCCAACCTAGACAATGCAAGGGATTAAAGAATTTCCAAGATTAAATCCTGCTAATCCTTAAATCTTGAGAATCCTGATTCCGATATGTTAAGACACTAAATGCAACTTACAAGCCCCGCCCGCCTATCATTACCATTTAAACAACATGTCTCAACCTCACTGTATTTTATCCACCCTATCCGCTAGACTGATAACAACTTTGTACAATATTCTAATGGATACATATCATGCGATTGATATTTTATGGTTTGTTATTATTTCTCACATTCCCAGCGTTTGCTGAAGAACCACCTAACTTCCTATTTTCTTGGGGCGACCCCACACAATTCTCCAACCCCACGCGCCTAGCCCAAGACCTTGAAAGCAATATCTATGTACTAGATAAAGACAACTTTCAAGTGCAAAAATTCACCTCCCAAGGTCAATTGCTCACAACATGGGGACAAGAAGGCAATAAACCAGGACAATTCCTCAACCCCACCGATATTACAATAGACAACGCTGGGACAATTTACGTGCTAGATGCTGAAATCCCACGCGTTCAAATGTTCGACTCAGAAGGTCAACTACTATACCAATGGAATGCCAGAGACAATGGATTTATCGCCGCACTGGCAAACCCGCAAGCGATTGAAGTTGATGATGATGGCTATGTTTACATACTCGACTCAGATAATGCTCGAATTGTGGTTTTCACACCTGATGGAAGCTATCACTATGAATTTGGACAGGCATATAATTTCGATAATTCTGAACAAAATGAACGCTATGGCGGCTTAACTGCTCCTGTTGATATTGCCTTTGATAGCGAGCAAAACATTCTTTACGTCATTGATAGTGAACTAGACTATGTGCAATTATTCGATATCGATGGTGAATACATTGATAAATTTGGCGACGAATTCGATATTTTTATCCAACCCAGTAGCATTACCGTTGATGCCGAAGACAATATTTACGTGACTGATGCCAAAACCCATGCCGTGCAAAAATTTGATGCTGAAGGTGATTTACTCAGCGTTTGGGGTGCTAAAGGTATTGAAATTGGACTGTTTGACCAACCAACAGGTATCAGCGTTTTAGGACAAAGCATCTATGTTGCTGACAGACTTAATCAACGTATTCAAGTGTTTGGAGAAAACTATACTTTGACACTGGGGAAATCCAATGCGACAGGGCTGGGTGAAATTGTATCCTCTGAAAACCAAATCTTATGTGATGCCGCGTGTAAACAAGTCAACTTAAATTTCCCTCAAGTTACAACCCTAACCCTGAGCGCAATCCCTGATGAAAACAGCATTTTTGCAGGCTGGGAAGGCGATTGTATCGGCACAGAATCCACTATTAGCATCACAGTTGACCAAGAAACGGAATGCCTCGCCAAATTCCAAGACACCGCATTACTGACAGTCAATAAAATCGGTTTTGGAACGGTATTTGCGACCGATGCAGCAGGTGAAACCCTAACATGTACCCCAAGTTGTCGCGGGGGCTATCAGCAAGGTGACACGGTGACACTAACTGCGATTGCAGGTGAAAATGAAGCTTTTGCTTATTGGGTTGGCGATTGTTTAAGCATTGAAAATCCAAAAAATATCAGCTTAGATCAAGCCAAACATTGCACCGCAATTTTTAGTCAATACACATCCACTTTTGCAGGAACAGGAACAGCAGGTTTAACCCAAGACACGACCCATGCTAGCCTTGTACAACTAAACTCACCTTATGCCATTACTTTTTATGATAAAGATTATTTATTGATTGCAGAACGTGATAATCACATCATCAGAATTGTTGATAAATTAGGCTCAACCAACATTTTAGCAGGCACAGGTGTCGCAGGTTATAGCGGAGATGGTTACGAAGCCAGCAGTGCACAACTCAACTTACCGTCAGATATAGCCACCGATGAACTGGGTAATATTTACATCGCCGATACGGGCAACCATGTGATTCGTCAAATTAACCAAGATGGCATTATCACCACAATTGCAGGTAAACCACGCATATCAGGTTACAGCGATGGCGTATTAAATGCGTTTGATGTGCGGTTTAACAGTCCTCAAGGAATTGAGTATGCTAATGGCAGCTTATTTATTGCAGATACGGGCAATAGCCTTATTCGTCAATTAGTTGATGAAACTGTTTTAACCATTGCAGGAAATGGTGTAGCGGGCTACTTAGACAACGATGACGCGTTGCTGGGACAATTAAATCAACCACGTGACATTCTAGTTAGCAATCGTGGTACATTATTGATTGCAGACACAAAAAATCGTTTAATACGGGAATTAGTTGACGGGAGTTTACAAACTGTGGCGGGTAATGGTGCAGCGGGTGCGGTTTCAGAAGGCAGTTTAGCACTAGAATCCGCCATGGGTACGCCTGTGAGTTTAATCAGTGACCCCGATGGAAAAGTCTATATCGCCGATTCGGAAAATAATGCGGTTTGGATATTGGGGAAAAATCAACGTATTTATAAATTAATTGGCTTGGGTGAAAATGCTGATAATCTACTGGCATCGGGTGCAGGTCTTAACGCGCCAATGAGTTTAGCTTTTGATGATGATGGCGAAATATTAATTGCCGAAGCCAATGCGCATAAAATCCGCCGAATTGGTGAATTACCCGAAGGCGATCACACCTTTTTCTCATTGCCCACATTTGAAGGAGACCCGATTCAGCTCACAGCAAATGTGCCTGTGAATACGCCAATTGATAGCACGATTGATATTTACAATGTTGGATTACAAGATTTAAATATTGATTTTATCAGTTTGGAAGGCGAACATGCTAGCGAATTTTCTGTCGTTTCCACATTCCCTATTAATCTCTCTCAGGGAATAAATACCACATTAACCGTGCGTTGTGCTCCAGCTGATATTGGTGCAAGACGTGCAATACTCACACTTTCAACCACTGATGAAGACCTCCCCGAAGTGCAGTATAAGTTGTATTGTGCTAACACGCCTGTATTTGCTTCCAAACCTGATGTTGGCGGCTTAATAGAGTTTGGTGCGGTCGGTATTGATCAGCCATCTGAAAAACGCTTATTGTTGAGTGAACGCGGTGTAGGCGCAATTCAAATTGCAAGTGCTGACATTATCGGCGAATTTGCGCAACAATTTACCGTCTATAGTTTAGAAGATAGTTTGCCGCTGGTGATTGCTGACGATGCTGAAGCCGCAGAATTATTTGTGCAGTGTAATCCACAGGTAATTGGTGATTATGAAGCCACCTTGGTTCTAGCCACCAACGACCCAACTCAGCCCACCGCCGCTTATCATTTATCTTGTCAAGGCATCGATGCAGATACCAAATTAGGTCATTTATATGTTAATACCAGTGGCGAGGGCATTGTCGAGCGTTGCGGTGAATCTTGCACTAAAAGCTTTGTCTTAGACACGATGGTTTCATTAAGCGTTAAACCTGAATCAGGTTGGGGGTTTTTAGGCTGGTCGGGTGATTGTAATGCTGAAGGTCAAGTTTTGATTAATGAAGAAAATGAATGTCTTGCCCATTTTTCACCCTTATCACCTCAAACAGGCGATGTTGATGGCTTATTTTTGAATTACGGTCAAACATCGGAGGATTTACGGATTGAGGAATATGGCAGTATTTCAGGCGGTAATTTAGCAGGAGAAAACCTTAATTCAGGCTTGATTTCTAATGTTGAGCTTGATAAAGATGCACGTATTGATGGCGGCAATATCAGTGGTTTCAATGTCAATAATGGCACAATGTGCGACTTGCGGATTACGGATTATTCTGAAGTGTCGGGGGGTGAATATTGCGGTCAGATTGAAAATGATGGCATATTATACGACGCTGAAATTAATGAATCAGGCATTGTCACAGGTGATGGGCGTTTTGAAGGGGTTGTTGTTAATAATGGCAGTATGTGCGGCACGTTGGAATTAGGCAAAAACACTTATCTTTTAGGTGGTGAGTTGGGTTGTCAAGTTGACGGTGATAAAGATGATCCCGCGATTATTGGTAAAACTAAAATTCAGGATAATGCCGTATTAGACAATGTCTGTTTAACCGCAACTGTAGAATTAGCAAACAACGTTTCTTTAGGTCAAAATGTCACTTACAATTCTAATATTGGTGATTTGTCGCCGCAAAGTTTTTGCATTCAACCTGCTGATTTAGAAGAATTTGATGAAAGTCGGATGCGCGGTACAGAAGAATTAGCATTTGCGACTTTTGATAATAAACATGTTAGTGCATTGGCATTAGATGCCTGTGAAGTGATGACAGAATTACAAATTGCAGAACTGGAAGGCGATGCGCTTGAAGGTATGTTGATTGAACAGTTTGACAAATTACCCCCTGCGATATTAAAAGGCTTAAATCTTGAAAATATGGGTGGTTTGCCACCTGAAGCAATCGGGCACATGCAACATGAACATTTAGCTGCGCTAGATAAACAAAACTTTATCGAATTGCCCGAGCAAGAAATTGCTGAATACATGACTAACTTTAATCCTGAATTATTTACAGTTGAAGATGTCAAAGATTACTTGCCTGAAAATTGGGGCATCGAAGCGACAACAGGCAAATTGCAACCACCTGTAGGGGCTAAATTAGCTTGTAAAACATTAGCATCGCCCAAAGATTTGCCGCCGAATGTGGTTTTACCTGCCAAAAAATACGACTTGAATTCTGATATCAGTTTAGGCGGTAAAAAAGCTGATAACGCTAACAGTATTTTACAAAATTTCAACAAGGCTGCGGGTAATAATGATAGTTTTAATCAGCAAACAGATAGCGTAATTTTAGGGCAAATCAGTGGTAAACAATATGCGTTTATTGTTGATGTCAATAATGTGCAGCAATTGGATACGAATGCTGAAGCCGCGGTTAAAACAGATGCTAAAGGGCAATTTACTATCACCACAACTGAACAGCAGCAATTTCCACTCTTGCCCGCACCGAAAAGTCCAACAGCATTAGCAACGATGTTAGGCGCTGACAGTCAGGTTCAATTGAACGAATGGGGCGATGTGCTACTAAAAGTTGATGGCAAATATATCGTGGTGACTTTCAGCTCTGAAATTGAAAACGCCGATGGTGAACAATCAGGCTTTTATCCACCCGATGGCGAAAATACCCGAGCAATTCGTGAAGGGCGTGTTGTATATGATGATGGCACTTCGCAAACAACTTATCCTGCTGTTTTATATCCAGAAACATTTATTGGTTTATTACAGCAAATTACAGGCGTGGAAGCTGTCATATACAATGTTGATGGTAGTTTTTCCGCCACATATAATGGGCAAGCATTAACCTTGTTGCCAAACTATGGCGCGTCTACCCAAAGTTTAGATGAATGGGAACGGATTGACCCTAGTTTGACTTTAATCAATGGAAACATACAGTATACGGTGCAAGATACTGATAATAGTTTATTAGTCGTCTCAACATTAACGATTAGTTATAACTAGCAAATCACTCCAATCAAATATAAGCTTTGAAATACGGGGCTACGAGTCGTCACAAGACTGGTAGTTCTTTATTAATTCAATGGCTTAGTATATTCTTGAATAGCAATGATATAAACCGTAATGCAGGAATACAAAACTTATTTTGCGAATGCAGGAACAGACCAAATTAATTTTTACGAACCTAATATAAATATATCTTATTGACACCATAATTGGATAACTTATTGATACTAAAAGCTAAGTTTTTTACGAATTTTATCAATGGCTTAAAACGGATATTAAAACAATACAATTAGCTTATTTAAAAAATTTATAATTCAGTTACAATAGCTCATAACTAAAAATAACAAATACCTATAATATAAAAAAATGAGTCAGGACAGTGATTTAAACTGCTTGGCAAATCATTTGCACATTTAAATAAATACAAAAAGTGCTTAGGGTGGAGATATTTCTATGCTGCAATTCGCGGATTATACTGGCATTGAAACAGTATATCAGGGACAGGAAACGATTGTTTATCGTGCTTATGGCAAAACCGATAAACAAGCTGTCATTATTAAAACATTAAAAACAGATTATCCTAATCCAAAACGTCTTGCGCAATTTCATCATGAGTATGAGATTACACAGGGTTTAAATCTAGATTGGGTAATACAGCCACTTGCTTTAAAAAAATATGATAATCGTTGGGCGTTGATATTTGAAGATATAGGCGGAGATTCCTTACAAAATATACTGCAAGATCAAAGATTAGACTTATTAACAACCTTACAAATAGCAATCGCCTTAACCGATGGTTTAGGGGAATTACACGCCAATAATATTATTCATAAAGATATAAAACCCGCTAATATCATTATTAATTTAGACCAGAAAAAAATCAAAATTACTGATTTCAGCATTTCTTCGCGTTTATCTTTAGAAAATCAAGAAATGAACAATCCAAATACGATTGAAGGTACTTTGGTTTACATGTCGCCTGAGCAAACGGGTCGCATGAATCGGAACATTGATTACCGAACAGATTTCTATTCTTTGGGTGCACTATTTTATGAAATGTTAGCAGGTCATCCGCCATTTCAATCGCTGGATTCAATGGAATTGGTGCATTGTCATATTGCCAAAAAACCTATATCTCCCAACGAATTAAATCCTGATGTGCCTTATATGCTGTCAAAGATAAGCATGAAGTTATTATCAAAAACAGCAGAGGAGCGTTATCAAAGTGCTTACGGCTTAAAAATAGATTTGGAAAACTGTCAACGCCAATATCAAGAAAATCACCTTATTGAAGAGTTCAACTGTGGTAGTCAAGATGTTTCAGATAAATTTCAAATCCCGCAAAAATTATATGGGCGTGAACAAGAAATTCAGCTTTTACTCAAATCATTCGATAGGATTAGTCATGGTCGCAGCGAAATGATGCTGGTTTCGGGATATTCTGGGATTGGTAAAACCTCGTTGGTGCAGGAAATTTATAAGCCAATCACCCAACAACGTGGCTACTTCATTTCTGGTAAATTTGACCAATATAAACGAAATGTGCCTTATTTAGCTATAATTAGTGCTTTTAAAGAACTCATCCGCCAGTTACTGACTGAAAATGAAACTCAACTTTCAAAATGGCGTGAATACATTTCTGAAGCTTTAGGCAAAAATGCACAACTGATTACAGATGTGATTCCCGATGTGGAACTGATTATTGGTATACCTAAGCCTGTCATTGAATTGCCTCCCACCGAAGCACAAAATCGATTTCACATTACATTTGAGAATTTTATTCGTGGATTTGCTCGGCCTGAAACCCCACTTGCGATTTTTTTAGATGATTTACAATGGGCAGATATTGCTTCTTTGAACTTATTGCAAATTTTAATGACAGCGCGGACCAGTTTTCATTTAATGTTGATTGGCACTTATCGAAACAATGAAGTGACTGAATCTCATCCACTTTTACTTACAATCGAAGGCATCAAAAAAACAGGGACTTTGGTTCATCAAATTTCACTCGTGCCTTTGGAATTACCCAGTGTTAATCAACTCATTAGCGATACATTAAAACGTGATTTAGCTGATACTGAAGAATTATCACAACTGCTTTTGAGTAAAACCCATGGTAATCCATTTTTTATTGAAGAATTTTTAAAATCTTTACATGATTCAAAATCGTTAATATTTTCTTATAAATCATGGTCTTGGCAATGGGATATTAACCATATTAGAGCCTTGGATTTTACCGAAAATGTTGTAGAATTCATGACAGACAAAATTCGCCAATTAGAACCTGCAAGTCAAAAAATCCTCCAACTTGCTGCATGTATTGGCAATCGGTTTGATTTACGCACTTTAGCCATTGTTTGCCAAGATTTACTTAGTACCACTTTGGAAAATTTAACTGAAGCAATAAATGAAAACTTAATTACCACCTTGAATCACGATGAATTATCATTAGCCATTTATCAGTTATCCAATTTTGCCGAAAATGAATTAGACGAAAACTTTACGATTCAATATAAATTTAGTCATGATCGAATTCAACAAGCCGCTTATTCCTTGATTCCAGCGGGTGAAAAACAAGCGATTCACCATCAAATCGGACGGCTGCTACTAGAAAATACCCCTGTAACCAAAAGAGATGAAAAATTATTTGATATTGTTAACCAACTGAATTTAGCAACAGACTTAATTGTTACTTTCAATGAAAAAGAGCAATTAGCACAATTAAACCTTGTTGTTGGCAAAAAAGCTCAAGCTGCTGTAGCCTATGAAGCGGCTTTACGTTATTTGATTGCAGGAAAAAATCTTTTACCTAGAGACAGTTGGAAACGACAATATGATATGACTTTAGCCTTAACCGTGGAAAGTGCTGAAGCTGCTTATTTAAATGGTGATTTTGACTTAATGAATGAGCTTATTCATGAGGTTTTAACCCATGCCCAAGCTTTATTAGACAAAGTTAAAGTATATGAAATTAAGATTCAAGCCTTGGTTGCACAAAATCAACTCGCATTCGCAGTGGATACTGCATTATTTATTTTAAAACAATTAGGCGTTAATTTTCCTAAAAAGCCCCATAATCATCATGTTTGGATAGATTTAATGCGTATTCGGCGTAAGTTATGGCGGCGAAAAATTGCAGATTTAAGTAATTTACCATTGATGCGAGACCCTAAAAAATTGGCTTCAATGCGTATCATGTCCAGTGCTGTCATGCCTGCTTTATTGACAAAGCCTGATTTATTTCCACTCCTTGTATTCCGTTTAGTCAATGAATCTATTTCTCATGGTAATTCTCCTGTTTCT
This sequence comes from Candidatus Albibeggiatoa psychrophila, assembly GCA_035829175.2. Taxonomy (GTDB): domain Bacteria; phylum Pseudomonadota; class Gammaproteobacteria; order Beggiatoales; family Beggiatoaceae; genus Albibeggiatoa; species Albibeggiatoa psychrophila. Next base: position 12,014 of record JAYQWJ020000642.1, on the reverse strand, counting down.
GCTTATGGCTACGCGAGTTATGGTATGTTTTTATGTTCTAAAATAGGTAATATGAAAATGGGCTATGAATTTGGTAAATTAGCCTTAGATTTAGTAGAGCATTCCCATGCTAGAGAGATAAAAACCCGCATTTTAGTCATATTCAATGCGTTTATTCGCCATTTTAAAGACCCGATTGAAGATTCCCTGCAACCTTTGCTTGATGCTTACCATATCGGCTTAGAAACAGGAGATTTAGAATTTACTGCCCGTTCTATCAATTTATATACTTATTATTCCTATTTTTCAGGTAAAGAATTATCCCAAGTTGAAGAAACCATGAATACTTACACGGGTGCAATTCAACGTTTAAAACAAGAAGAAATATTAGTTTACATCAAGTTATATCGACAGTCTGTTTTGAATTTAATGAGTAATACTGATAAACCTTGGTTGTTACAAGGCGAAAGTTATAATGAAGAGAAAATGCAAAAAACCTTGCAAAATTCCAATAAAACAGCTAAATGTCATTATCATATTAACAAGTTGATTTTAAGTTATTTATTTCATGAATATCAAGAAGCAGCCAGTCATTCTTTATTAGCTGAAAATTACATTGATAGCATTTTAGGCTTATTAGTGATTCCAGTCTTCTATTTTTACGACTCTTTAACTCAGTTAGCTTTGTATCACAAAGTACATAAATTCCAGCAAGAAGTCATTTTAAAGAAAGTCCGCGCTAATCAATATAAAATGAAACATTGGGCAAAACATTCGCCCGCTAATTTTTCACATAAATACCATTTAGTCGAGGCTGAACAACATCGGATTTTAGGCAACACAACCAAAGCTATTAACTCGTATGATTACGCGATTGATTTGGCTAAAAAGCATGGTTTTCTCAATGAAGAAGCGTTATCGCATGAATTAGCAACTAGATTCTATTTGGCATTAGGTAAGACTTTGATTGCAAAAGCTTATTTTCGTGAAGCAAGTTACTGTTATCTACGCTGGGGGGCAACGCGCAAAGTTAGGGAGTTAGAAGAAAATAATCCTGAATTACTGCCGCCTGCGGAAAAAGCATTTACGGCAATGGGTGGCAGCTATCACACCACCACACATGGTAAAGCCTATACCACCATGAGCACCACAACAGGCTCGACCCCCTCGTTTGACATGATGACCATTATGAAGGCATCGCAAACCTTATCTGGCGAGATTGTGCTGGATAGATTGGTGCAAAAACTGATTCATATTGTGATGGAAAATGTTGGGGCGGAAGAGGCATGGTTGGTTCGTCATGAGCAAAAAGAGTTAAATATTGAGGCGTATGGCTATGTGGAAAAAGGTGAGATTTTTGTTTCAATTGAATCTCAAGCGTTAGATGATGTTGATAAAGAAGGCTCAAAACGTTTACAGCTAGCAAAAAATATTGTCAGTTATGTTGCACGCACTCAAATTCCAGTGGTGTTGGATAATGCGGTAGAAGATGAATTATTTGGCACGGATAGCTACATCAAACAAAAACAACTAAAATCAATACTTTGTGTCCCTATTCTTTATCAAGCAAAATTAACGGGTATTATTTATTTAGAAAATAACTTGACAACAGAAGCTTTTACCCCTGAACGTTTGATTATGCTTAAATTGCTTTCTACCCAAATTGCGATTTCTTTGGAAAATGCACTGTTTTATGAAAAATTAGAAAGTGCACGATTTTCTTCAGAAAAAGCCCATAAAGTTGCGGAAAAAGCCCGTCAACAAGCTGAAGCAGCTAATCAAGCCAAAACAACCTTTTTAGCTAATATGAGCCATGAGTTGCGCACTCCGTTGAATGCTATTTTGGGTTATAGCGAAATCATTCGTGATGACGCTGAAGATATGGGTTATGACGACATTATGCCCGATTTGGATAAGATAAATATGGCGGGTAATCATCTGGTTAATATTATCAGTGATATTTTGAATTTATCGAAAATTGAAGCGGATAAGTTAGATTTGCAACTGAGCGACTTTAGTGTTGCACATTTAGTTGAAGAAGTTTGTAATACGATTTTACCTTTTGTGGATTCAGATAATAATCAGCTTGAAATTGAGCAAATGGATGATTTAGCTGAAATGCACTCCGATTACCATAAATTATCACAAATTCTATTGAATATTCTTAATAATGCGATTAAATTCAGTGAGAAAACTAAAATCATTTTTACGATTAGCGTGATTACAGATGGCAAAACAGATTGGTTTGAATTTAGTGTGACTGATTTTGGGATTGGGATTCCAGCAAACCGTTTAGATAAAATTTTTGAGCCTTTTACTCAAGCTGATAATTCCAGCACCCGTTCTTATGATGGGACGGGTTTAGGGTTAACGATTAGTAAGCGTTTTTGTGAAGCGTTAGGCGGTATAATTGAGGTTGAAAGTGAATTAAATCAAGGCTCTACCTTTACGGTGCGAATGCCTAGAAAATCGTAAAAATAAGGTGCAGAATTGCCAATCCTTGAAAAATTGGCAGTCCTCAAATCACAAAATAATAATGCACTTTCGTTATGATTTTTGATTTAATGCAGCAACGATGACATTTTACTGCGATAACGTGCGACTAAACTATTTTGATTTCCTAAAATTGAAAATACAGACAGTAAGCCTTTACGCCCCGCATCATCCGCAAATTTACGATTACGTTTCATCAGTGTTAAAAAATGTTCCATCGCCGCTTCATATTCACCTGCAACCACTTCGCGCACCGCCAATTGATGCAAAGCTTGGAAATCTTTATCATTATTTGCCACAAGATGTTGTAATTCCTCCAAACTCGGCGCATCAGCAATCACTTGCAATAAATTTAATTGAGATTGCAATGCAACACCTTCAAGATCAGTTTGAATATTGGCAGGTAAACTGTTGAGAATTGCTTGCGCTTCGGAAATTTGATTATTTTCCAAATACACATTGGCTAAATCGAACTGCAAAATAAAGTAATCTGGTTCAGCTTCAATCGCTTGGGTCAGCAAATTAATGGCTTGAGTATAATCACCAGACTGCTTCGCATGGGCTGCATCTAAACGGATTTTATCAGCAGGACGTTCACGATATTTGTCAATAATGCTGCGAAAAACGCTTTCAGGCTGTGCACCCGCAACTTCCTCAACTTCTTCACCATATCGAAATAATTTCAAGGTCGGTACGCTACGAATACCAAAATGCTGTGCTAACTCTTGCTGCTCATCAATATTGATTTTTGCGAGTACAAATTGTCCTTGATATTCTTCTGCAAGTGCTATTAACATTGGCATTAAAGACTGACAAGGCGCACACCATTCAGCCCAAAAATCAATTAATACAGGAACTTGTGCCGAACGCTCAACCACTTGCTGCTGAAAATTAGTAACATCAACTGTGACTATATAATCCATTTCACTCATGATAACACCTTATCTCTATCCAACAATGCGATAGAATATGGCGTTATAAAGAGAGGAATTCAATAAGCTTAGCTGTCTTTGAGGATATATTGTCGATAATATTTTAATTCTGCGATAGATTCGTAAATATCAGCTAAAGCAAGATGTTCATTCTTTTTTTCAAATTCTAAGACTTGCGGATGCCAACGGCGTTTTAATTCTTTCAAGGTACTCACGTCAATGTGGCGATAATGAAAATATTGTTCTAAATCAGGCATAAAGCGGCATAAAAAACGTCTATCCTGACAAATGCTATTACCACACATCGGTGAGGTATTCGGCGGAATGTGTTGACGTAAAAAAGCCAAAGTCTGCGCTTCCGCATCAGCAAGAGAAGTCTGACTGGCGAGCACTTTTGCAGTTAATCCAGAATTACCATGATGCCTTGTATTCCAATCATCCATTCCATTCATAGTTTCTTGAGATTGATGGATAGCGAGTACAGGTCCTTCTGCCACAATATCAAGCTTGACATCAGTAACCAATGTCGCAATCTCTATAATGGTGTCGGAAGTCGGGTCGAGTCCCGTCATTTCCAAATCGATCCAAATGAGATTGTGAGAATTTTGTGACATTCTGGATTATCCTTAGTAAAATACAATGTTTTGTAACGTTTTGCAGACAGAATATTTTAACCTGCTTAACTGTTAATAGTGTAGTATTTAATCAACTTTTTTGATAGGTGGACAAAATGAATAGTTTAACTGTGGTTTTTCTCAGTGTTGTTGCGATTGGGGTCGCGATTCAAATATGGTTAGCTCAACGCCAAACCCGCAGTATTAAAAACCATAAAATAGCTGTGCCTGACGCATTTGCAGAAAAAATCAGTTTAGATTCACATCAAAAAGCAGCCCATTATAGTTTAGAAAAACTTAGTTTTGGGCAGAAAATCCTTATTTTTGAGACTATATTGTTGTTGGTTTGGACGGTTGGCGGTTTATTAAATTGGTTAGATCAAAGTTGGCAAGCCATGGGTTGGTCGCAGTTATGGACGGGTGTTGCGGTATTGTTGAGCATGAGTTTTGTCGGCACATTATTAGAATTACCCGTTGATTTATATCGCACATTCCGCATTGAAGAAAAATATGGTTTTAATCGCACCACGCTTGGCTTATTTTTCTCAGATATGTTTAAAGGGCTTTTCGTTGGTTTACTGATTGGCGTACCATTTTTAGCTCTTATTTTATGGTTGATGGAATCGATGGGCGAATATTGGTGGTTGTATGTTTGGGTTGTGTGGATGGGTTTCAGTTTGTTGATGATGTGGGCATATCCTGCGATTATCGCACCGCTATTTAATAAATTTGAACCACTCAAAGACGGTGAATTAAAACAAAAAATTGTCGCCTTGTTAGAACGCAATGGCTTTGCCAGTAATGGTATTTTTGTGATGGATGGCTCGAAACGCTCAGCGCATGGAAATGCCTATTTTACAGGTTTGGGCAGTAACAAGCGGATTGTGTTTTTTGATACCCTATTAAGAGATTTGACTGATGATGAAGTGGTCGCGGTGCTAGCGCATGAAGTCGGACATTTTAAACGTAAACATATTCAAAAACGGTTATTTTCTATTTTTGCATTTAGTTTGCTTGGTTTAGCATTATTGGGTTGGTTGATGCAGCAACAATGGTTCTTCTCAGGTTTGGGTGTTGAGGAAACTTCAACTTATGCGGCTTTGGCGTTATTCAGTTTGGCAATGCCTGCGTTCACGTTTTTTATGAGTCCAATCATGTCATGGGCTTCGCGTAAACATGAATTTGAGGCTGATGATTTTGCCGCTGAACAAGCCAATCCTAATGACTTAATCCAAGCGTTGGTTAAATTGTATAAGGAAAATGCCAATACTTTAACCCCTGATGCTTTGTATTCTGCATTTTATGATTCACATCCGCCAGCACCCGTGCGAGTGGCGCATTTGATGACGAAAATGTAAAAGTGCGTGGTGCATTTAGGACTGTCAGTCTTTGAAAGGATTGGCAGCCTTGATGTATGAATTTATTACAGGAGTGCAAAACTTATTTTGTAAGTGCGCCTTTATTCCTGTTTTTTCGCAATAAACCAACTAAAGGTACAATTTGCTTTAAAATAGGGTTTCGATACATTGTCCATTTGAATCGGTGATAACTGCATAATATTACAAGATTTCAAATTAAATAAACCATTTGGTGGATGACTGTAAAAACGGTCTAAGAATTTTAAAATATGACCTTCGTGCAAACTGGCTAACTCAACATTTAGATGTGTTTCTAAAATTTTACAGTTAGGCGTATTGACCATCCAACTCAGCGAATATTCGTCAGACTTTTCATTAATATGCCAATCGGCGGCAAACAATTGCAAATCCAATTTAGTTTTATCCACAATCCGCATTGTATAATCACGTAATTCTAATAACTGCTCTTCAAAGGAAATATTCTGCTCTTCAGTATAAAATTGGCGTTGCACTAAGGCTTCATAATCTTTTAAATAATCTTGCTGCACAATATCTAAAGAGCTTTCTACATCTTTAAATTTTTTTTTAACGTCTGCCAATTGCCTATCTTGCTGTTGTTTCCAGTCTTCTATGTACTGAAAATAAGCATAACTGCCCCATATCATCCCAATACTGATGAGAATACTCAAGGTGAATAAGGTCGCTGCCCGACTGATAACTTGCCAATCAAAATGTGGCTCAGAATCTTCATACATAATGATAAACTTTATAAAAACTTAACAGTTTGGTTTAACATCCAATATAATATGGCATAATGTTTTTCTGGATGGGTTTGTGAAATTGATTTATTCAACTTAACCCAAATAATAAAATGAAAAATAATGTATCGCTTGAAGCTTGATTTTAACAGAGCCATGCAAGCAAAACCAATCGTGACTTAATTCGGTCGCTATCTTGCATAGTATTTATGCGAATTAATATTAACAGCGATGATAAGCATAAAAGAAAACACGCATGTTGCATTTTTACTCATTTAAGCAGATTTTTGCCAAAGTATCTTTACGTACCTTACTTGTGGTTTTGTTTGCGATTCAAATTTTCGTCGCGGTAGGTCTCACAGGTTACCTTTCTTATATCAATGGTCAAAAAGCCGTTGATGATTTAGCAGGCCAGCTACAAGAAGAAGTAACCAGTAGAATCCATCAGCATTTAAAAGCTTATTTGGAAATCCCGCATTTGATTAATCAAAATCACTACAATGCAGCAAAATTGGGGCTGCTGGATATTGAAGACCCTGTTTTGTTAGGGCGATTTTTTTGGCATCAACTCCAAGTCTTTGACTCTGTTAGCACTATTTATTTTGGGAACACGAATGGCGGCATCGTCGTTGCGGGTCGACAGACTGATGGCTCATTTAATATCGAACAAACAAAAGACTTTGTCGCAGGTCCTTATCAAATTTTTGACTCAAGCAGCGAAGGTATTAGAAGTGCCGAGCCAACACGGATTGCAAATGATTTTGATGCACGTGATCGACCTTGGTACATCGCAGCGCAAAAGGCAGCCCATGCGGTCTGGAGTGAAATTTTTGTGATTTATGCGCGTAAAAATCTTGGGATTGCGGCAAACTTACCGATTTATAATAAAGAACATACTGAATTAAAAGGTATATTTACAACCCAATTATTGGTTTCTCAGATTGCAGATTTCTTAGGCGAATTGGAAATTGGTCAGTCGGGTGAAACATTTATTATGGAACGCAATGGGCGGCTGGTTGCCTCTTCGACGGGTGAATTGCCCTTTATTATGGTTGATGATAATCCTGACAATGCCCAACGCCTTAAAGCCACATCCAGTACCGACAAACTCGTGAGTGCTTCAGCGCAATATTTAGAACAAGAGTTTGATAGCTTACATAATATTACCGAGAGAAAACGCTTTATAGTCAATATTGCGGATGAAACACATTATATTGAAGTGACTCCTTTGCGTGATAAGCTGGGATTGGACTGGTTAATCGTGGTAGCTGTGCCTGAAAGCGATTTTATGCAGCGTATTGATGCAAGCACCCGCACCACTATTTTCTTGACCTTGTGTGCTTTAATTATTGCCATTTTGATTGGTATTTTAACCTCGCGTTGGATTATTCATCCTATTCTTTCTTTAACCAATACCGCACAAAAATTATCTATGGGTCAATGGGATGAACCTTTACCTGTTGAACGTTCTGATGAGTTGGGCTTATTAGCCGATGCGTTTAATAGTATGGTTGGACAACTGAAAGAATCATTTGCGGCTCTGGAAACCAAGAATACCGAAATTCAAACTTTAAATGCTGATTTAGAGCAAAGAGTGGCAGTGCGTACCGCTGATTTAAATACTAAAATGGATGAGTTGGTACAAACCCGTAATGAATTATTACAAAGTGAAAAAATGGCTTCTTTAGGTCGTTTAGTTGCAGGTTTTGCCCATGAAATTAATACGCCGATTGGGGTTGCGGTCGGTGCAGCATCCACGTTAAATGAAGTTGCTCGACAAGTGAATGCCTTATTGCAATATGATGAAGTCGATGAACATGAATTACTCTCATTGTTAGAAAGTGTCGATGAAGCCGCCGATTTAACCTTATCTAATTTGCGCCGTGCAGTACGCTTAGTCAGCAGTTTTAAACGTACCGCTGTCGACCAAAGTTCAGAAACCGCGCGTTTATTTGATGTGCATGAAACGATTGAAGATGTTAACAATAGTCTGTATAACAAATTCAAAAATACATCCATTACAATTACGGTAGATGGCCCTTCTCCTTTGACCTTATATGGTTTCCCCGGTGCATTAGACCAAATCCTGACTAATTTAATGATGAATAGTTTTGTGCATGGATTTGAAGAGGGTAAGCAAGATGGAAAAATCCGAATTGAAACCAAGGTACGAGAAGAAACGTTGTATCTTACCTATACGGATACGGGCAAAGGTATGAATCAAGAAGCATTGAATAATATTTTTGAACCTTTCTTTACCACCCGACGTGGCAAAGGTGGTACTGGCTTAGGCATGTATATTTGTTATAATCTAATCACTAGCCAATTATCTGGCACGATAAATTGTCAAAGTGAATTAGGTAAAGGAACTGTATTTAGCATTGAATATCCAGTACATACATCTGTACCTGAATATATGTAAAAGGTGGTGTTGGTATGAAATTAATTCGCAAAAATAAGACACCGAAGGATGGTGATTACATCGAAGCTGCAATCAAGCCCAAGTATACCAATGTGCCTTGGAAAGTGTTGATTGTTGATGATGAACCCGATGTGCATGCGATTACACGTTTGAATTTAAAAAGCTTTGATTTTGCGGAAAAAAATTTAATGTTCTTGCAAGCAATGTCAGCGCGTGAAGCTAAAGAAATCTTGCAAAGAGAAGAAAATATTGCAGTGGCTTTAGTCGATGTGGTGATGGAAGAAGAAGATGCGGGTCTTAAATTGGTTGAATATATCCGTAACGATTTAGGCAATAAAATGATTCGCTTGGTCATTCGGACAGGACAGCCGGGAATTGCGCCTGAAAGATTGGTGGTTGACCGCTATGATATTGATGATTATAAAGATAAAACCGAACTCACCGCGCAAAAATTATATACTACGATTCGTTCCGCATTAAAATCTTACCGCGATTTATCTACCATTAACACAAACCGCATTGGTTTACGCAAAATATTAGATGCGGCATCAAATCTACATCAACCACAATCTATGGGGCAATTTTTTGATGGAATTCTGATTCAGATTATTGGTTTATGCAATTTAGGTGAGAACAATCTGATTTCGACTATTAGCAGTGGCTTGGTGATTACTTCCAGCGATAAACGAATTGAAGTGCAAGCAGGAACAGGACGTTTTGCGAATATTGGTGATAGCGCAGAAACTCAATCTGAAGTTGAACGCATTGTGCGTACTTGTACTGACAGTATTGAGAAAGGTATAAAACTGGAAGATTTGCCCGAAAATATTGTTCCCATCCCTTTGAAATTAAATGATAAAGTGTTAGGGTTTGTTTGTTTGGAAAATGCAAATGAACTGGGCAAAGATGACCGTGATTTAATTGATATTATGGCGCATCAATGTGCAACGGCACTGGAAAATTTACGATTATATGTTGATTTGAAAGAAGCCAATCGCCAAGCTTTGCACATGTTAGCGGTGGCGGCTGAGTATAAAGATAAGGATACGGGAGACCATATTAATCGTTTGGCTCGTTATACGGTTCAACTTTCAACTGAATTGGGCTTATCTAAACAAGAGGCTGATAATTTTGGTATTTCCAGTATGTTGCATGATATTGGAAAAATTGGTATTCCAGATGCTATTTTACAAAAGCCGGGGAAACTGACCAAAGAAGAATTTGATGAAATGAAAACCCATCCTGTGTTAGGTACGGAAATTTTGGGTAAAAATAAATGGTTTAGTACAGCCTATAATATTTCTTATGGACATCATGAACGCTGGGATGGTAATGGTTATCCGCAAGGAATCCCCGCAGTTGATACGCCATTAGAAGCTCGCATTGTTGCAGTGGCTGATGTGTTTGACGCATTGACCCATAAACGTTGTTATAAAGAAGCATGGCCTGTGGATAAATCTTTAGCCGTGATTCAAGAAGATGCGGGTAAACACTTTGACCCTGAAGTGGTAGATGCTTTAATTCGCTTACATGAACGAGGTGAGCTAAAACTCTAAGTTGAAGACAAGCAATTTTATTTAATTTTAAAATGTGAAGTCTGCAAGTCTTTATTTAAAAATCGCCTATCCAACATCGAAAACATCATCGAGGGTTTTGATATGAAAATTAGTTTAACCCGTAAAAAGCCAATACCAGAGCCATCTACTGAACCACCTTGGAAAATTTTGGTTGTAGATGATGATACTGACGTACGAAAGTTAGCCCATTTAAATTTAAAGAGTTTTGAATTTGAAGGTAGACCTTTGCAATTTTTCGATGCTAAAACAGCTAAAGAAGCCAGAGAAATATTAGAACATCAACCCGATATTGCCGTTGCATTGATTGACGTGGTGATGGAAACTGAAGATGCAGGTTTAAAATTAGTAGAACATATTCGCTATAACTTACATAATCACTTTATTCGGCTCATTATTCGCACAGGTCAACCCGGTGTCGCACCTGAACGAACTGTGATAGATAATTATGACATTGATGATTATAAAGACAAAACTGAACTGACTGCGCAAAAATTATATACAGCGATGCGTTCTGCACTCAAGTCGTATCGAGATTTATTAATTATTGATACCAATCGTCGTGGTCTGCAACGCATTTTAGATACAACGCCTTCCTTATATAAGCCTCAAAATATTTCTGAATTCTTCGACAATGTTCTGCAACATATCATTGATTTATGCCAAGATAATTTTATTGCCACGATTACAAATAGTATTTTACTCACATCTGATAGCAGTAGTAATAATGAACTTGATGATGATAATGATGATGAAAATCAACAGGTTATAGTGCAGTCAGCAACGGGACGTTTTAAAGCTGAATCTGAGTGTGATGAAGTCGAAAATATCAAGAAAATGTGTGTGGATTGTTTATTAGGCATTGTGCCATTTAATACTTTGCCAGACCATGCCCTGCTAGTTCCACTCAATCGTCATGGCACACCTGTTGGTTTTATTTATTTAGAAGAAGCAAAACATTTAGGTCGTGATGACCGTAAGTTAATGCAAATCATGGCAAATCAATGTGCCGCTGCATTGGAAAATTTACAACTTTATGTTGATGTGAAAGAAGCGCATCGCCAGTCATTAAATAGTTTAGCAATGGCGGAAAAAGCGCGAGTAATGGCAGAAGCGGCAAACAGGGCAAAAAGCACTTTCTTAGCCCAAATGAGTCATGAATTACGCACCCCACTCAATGCTATTTTAGGTTATAGCGATTTTATTTATGAAGATGCGGAAGATATTGGCTATGATTATGTATTACCCTATTTGGAAGATATTCGCAGCGCGAGTTTAAGATTATTGGCGATGATTAGTGATATTTTGGATATTTCACAGATTGAAACGGGTAATGTGGAAATTAAGCTCTCTGAATATAGCATGACTGATTTAACTAAAGAGTTGATTGATACGGTTGAGCCGATGGTACGTGCCAATGGTAATAAGCTGATTTTAAAAGGCTTACAAGACTTGGGCGACCAATATAGTGATAAGACTAAAGTTAAACAGATTTTATTGAATTTGCTTAATAATGCCTCAAAGTTCACTCGGCGTGGCAAAGTTTTGTTTACCGCTTCACGTTTGTCTAAGGTCATGTATGGTGAAGAAGAGCTGCGGGATTGGTTTTGTTTTCAGGTGTCGGATACGGGCATTGGCATTCCGTTAGAGAAAATGGAACGTATATTTGAGGCGTTTGGTCAAGTGGATAATTCTTCGACCCGTGAATATGATGGCACAGGTTTGGGATTAGCAATCAGTCAGCATTATTGCCAAGTTATGGGTGGACATATTACGGTAGATAGCGATGTTGGCAAAGGCTCAACTTTTACGGTTTGGTTGCCTGCAAAAGTCGCTGTCATTCCTAATAAAATTCCGCTTTAAAATTGAATTGAAACGCCTAAA
>JAYQWJ020000641.1:0-6981 GCA_035829175.2 Candidatus Albibeggiatoa psychrophila | reverse complement strand
AAAGAACAAGAAATAGCTAAAAAACTAAAGTTTAGCCACAATAGATACTAATATTCGTCTGCGATCCTCTAAAATTACCCGACTTGCCATAATCTGCACATCAAATATATCCCCATTTTTGTGTTGTTCACCACGACGTTTGACAAATGCAGGCTCTTCACGAGTCATCAAAGTACTATAATATTCTCGCACCGCATCACTATGAATCGCAGTCGGTAAAACCAGTGTGAATGGCTCGCCAACCATTTCCGCTTCAGTATATCCATATATATCTATATAGGTTCGATTGACCTGCAAATAACGTCCGCGATCATCTGTAATGCACACACCCAATTTTACTATATCAAAAATGGATGAAATCAATGCTTCGCTATCTGCAATCGTCTTTGGTAAATGATGCTGATGATGTACAGGTGCATTTGGATCAAGCTGCGTGTCAATTTGTCCTAAAAGCCATGTGTGCCAACCCGGAATTGGAAAATGTTTTGCAACACTAACCCAAGTCACGGTTTTAAGCGCACCCCCTTTGCACGCCAATTGGGTTTTCCAATGTGATTCAAATCCTTTAGCATCATCTGCAACACGCCGTCTTTCATCCAACATTCGCCGACGGTCATTAACATCAGGATATAAAATCTCTAAGGCTTTTGGATTGGCTACCATATCATCGGTGCTGTAACCTGTTATATCCTCACACGCCTGATTCCAAAAAATAATATTGCCTTCAATATCAAACGCATTCAACATAATCGGCATGTGTTCAACCACCATATACATCCGTTCTTCACTGGCCTGTAAACTGGCTTGAGTTTGCTTATATTCAGTCACATCCAACGCAAACACGATAACGCCGACAATTTCACCTTGATTATTGCGATAGGGAATTTTATCGATTTGCAACCAATGACTATCATTATGCTCATCAGAATAACGGGCGCTGATGCCATATTGTGGTTTTCCAAGCTGAATCGCTTCTTCACAATCATTAAATTTGTCGGTCACAGAATCATCATTATCAAAAGTTTCTTTGGCTAACTTATTGGTTTTCAACAGATGATTATCTTTATCCCGATACCAAATCATTGCAGGCACAGTATTGAATATCATTTGCTGTTCTTCCCACTGTTTGCGCAAGGTTTCCCACATCCGTTTACGCTCACTAATGTCATGCAACAAACCAAAACTAAATAAAACCGTTCCTTTTGCATCCCGAACCGCATCCACACGCTGCCATACAGGGAAAGTCGTGCCTTGATTATCCACCATGTCCAGTTCACCTTCCCAAGTACCACCTCTTTCAATTTCTGGCGTAATTTGCGACTCTAAAACTTGTAATGAATCGGCTGGGAAATAATCGCGGAAACTGATTTGCTTGGCTTCTTTCAAAGTACGTCTAAATAAACGTTCATGCGCTGGATTGATATAAATCAACTCGCCATTTGGATTGCTGATGAAAATCGCTTCTTCAGATGACTCTATAATTGATTTAAATAAACGTAAATGACCTTGAGCCTTTTTGCGTTCAGTCACGTCAATGCCAACCCCAAATAAATAATCCAAACTGCCGTTAGCTTTCACAATCGCGCGGCTATGCCATTCGACAAGCAATTGATGTCCTGATTGAGTTAAGACATGACTTTCCATCAATAACGGCTGCATGGTTTTAATCAAGGTATCAAATTCTTTAGACGCAATCGCGCGTTCAGATTCTGGAATGAACATGGTTAAAAATTCTTTATTAATTACGTCCTCTAGCTCGTAACCCAATGAATTTAACATGGCTTTATTCAACATGCGGGTTTTGCCATCGGGATTGATTGCAAAGAAAAATGCGGGTGAAGCTTGTACAAGGGTGTTTATAAAATCCTTTTCCTTGCGTAAGGCTTCTTCGGCAGCTTTGCGTTCGGTAATATCTTTAACCGTGGCGCAAATCAGTGAACGACCCTGAAATAAATAGGTATTGCCCGCAGAGATTTCGACTGGAAACACCGTTCCATCTTTTTTGCGATGCCAGCGCAGTGGAATCACTTGAATTTTTTTATTATTGGTGCTGAATGCGGCACGTTTTTGCGATTCGGCAGAGACGGCTTCCGTAGTCATGCGAGAGAATTCTTCTTTAGAATGACCATATAAATCCACAGCGGCGCGATTTACATCAAAGAAATATTGCGTATTGGCATCATAAACCACGGTTGGATTACTTGCGGCTTCAAACAGTTGGCGGTATTTAGATTCGTTTTCCCAAAGTGAGGTTTCAATATCACGCTTCTCACTTACATCGCGCACTGCAACTGCAACCCATTGTTTATTATCACACTTGAATGGGCTGGTACGCATTTCAACAGGAAATACATTGCCATCTTGTTTGGTATGATATTGTTGCAAAGTTTCTTTAGTATTTTTCTGTAATGCGCTGGTGGCTTTATCGGGTTGTGCTGACAATTCAATAATGGTTTTTTCTAATAATTGCCCGCGACTATAACCGTAAATATGCGATGCAGCTTTGTTCACATCTAAGATGCTTAAAGTTTCTTGCTCGACTAAAAACAGCCCATCATCTTCCACTTCCAACACTTGACGATATTTGCGCTCTAATTTCTGCAACTCGTCTTCCATGCTGTGAGATTCAGTGATGTCCACATGCGTCCCAATCATCCGAATCGCTTTAGCCTCATTGTCTCGCACCACTACGGCGTGATTTAATACCCAGCGATATTCACCTTGATTGTCTTTAATCCGATGCGAATTTTCACAATAACGGGTCACGCCTTCAATGGTATTTTGAATGTCAGTCATGACCCGTTTGTAATCATCGGGGTGAATCCTGTCATGCCAAAAACCAATGGTGCTGATTTCTTCATTCAAACTAAAACCAAACAGTTGCCGCCAACGTGGGGAAAAATTCACCGTATTATTTTCTAATTCCCAATCCCATAAATCATAATTGCCTTCAGGTAAATTGCTGATGGATGGCTTTTGTGCATTTTTGCGTAAAGTCTGTTCCATTTCTTTATACGCAGTCATGTCTGAAAACGAAATCACCACCGCATACGGGGTTGTCACATCATCACGCCATAAAGGATAGGAATTAATTCTAATCCACACGATTGAGCCATCGGGTTTAACCACGCCCATCATCACATCAGAGTAAGGTTGTCCTGTGCGCAGAGTACAAATTGCAGGATGAGTTTCAGTCGGGAAAGGTGAGCCGTCTTCATGAACCGCACCCCAATCAGGGTCAATCAGAGTCCAGCCCATCATTTGTTCGGCAGATAAACCTAAAATCCGTTCAGCACTGGGATTACACGCGCCGATTGTGCCATTTGCATATTGCAGCACCACGCCTTCACGCAGCACATTGAGCATTTCATCTGCCACCATCGGTTGTTCACGATTGGAGATGTCCATGCCCACTGCATAATACGCATACTCAGCAGAAGCCGCGTTATTGGTTTCCCATAGGATAGTGCGATAGGACTGGTCATTACAGCGAAAACGGCAGGAAAATGAAACCGTGGTTAAACCTGATTCCATTTGCTCAAAATAATATTGAGTAGAAGGCTGATCTTCAGGATGTACAAAACTTAAAAAGGGTTTCGCCAATAATTGACCCGTTGTTAAGCCTAGCAAGGTTTCCCATGCCGTATTAACTTCGATGAATTGTCGTTCAAAATCTAAAATACAAAATAAAGCTGATGACCGCCAAAAGAAACGGGAATGTTGCGCGTTATTCGCTGACATAATGCTTTCCTAAACCACAATAGAGTGACTCATAGGCATCGCACAGCAGTGACACTTTTCCTACCCCATTTTCTTTGCGATTTTTAATTTGTGATTGTTAATTGGATGCCTATCCACTGATGTGTTAACTGTTCACTATTAATTGTTTATTGCTCATGAGTAATTGATAATTGATGTACATGAATCACTTTCTCATCGCCACTTGAAACTAAATAGCGACCATTAGGGCTAAATGCAACTGCCTTCACTGAGTTGGCATGTGTTAGAGGTGATTTTAATAAAGCCCCTGTTTGTGCATCCCAAATTTTCAGGTTATGTTCTTGGCCACCACTTCCTGAAGCAATCAATTGTCCATCTGGGCTAAATGCAACCGACATTACAGTATGTTGATGCCCTGTTAATACACGTTGTATTGTACCTGTATCCAACTGCCAAATTTTAATATTATTTTTTGTGCCGCCACTGCCTATCACCAGTTTTTTATCATCTGGAGACAATGCCATTGTCATAATCGAGCTATTTTGCCCTTTTAAGGTCTGAATTAAATCTAAACTTTGCATGTCCCAAATTTTAACGGTTTCATCCCAACTGCCTGAAATAAGTCTTTTTCCATCGGAAGTATAAATCAATGCCCACACCGAATCGTCATGACCCGTAAAGGTATGCTGCAATTGCCCTGTTTCAGTATCCCAAATTCTGATGGTTTTATCCCCGCTTCCTGTAGCAATATATTGATTATTGGGACTAAATGCCACAGAAGATACAGAGGTTTGATGACCTTTTAATTTGAATTTTAATTTATGTTGAGGTACATCCCAAATTCTGGCTGTATCATCAAGACCACCACTGCCTGAGATAATCCACTGCTTATCAGGGCTTAATGCAATACGATTAATCCAGTTTTGATGCCCAGACAAAGTATACATTAATCGGCTAGACTTAAATTGCCAAACTTTGATTGTTTTATCTAAGCTGCCCGAAACCAGCCATTTTCCATCATGACTGAAATCTAATGACATTACGGAGTCATCATGTGCTGTAATTTTCTTGAACTCTGTCATCTTGATTGTCAGCTTGGATTTGACGGGGGCTGAGGTCTGACAATGAGTCAAAAATAGTATCGTAATGAATAAAAAAGTGGCTAAAGCGCACTGCCTCACGTTTTAGTCTCCTGCGGATGCGAATAGAATAATGGTCTGGGGAAAAACCATGCAAAACTTGTTCAAATAATGAATATATTTAGCGAATAAGCATAAATTTTAGTTGAATTGAATTCAGGTTTGTTAATTATTCTCATTTATACTTTGAGTTATACCTATCAATGTGTGAAAAATAAAGGGAATTCTTGAGTTTAATCATAAAATAAATTGTTGAATGGCTTGAATTTTAGTTATTTTTTCTGCGTTGCATATCATAATATTTCAATCACAAGCTGTATTATTCTGATTTCAGCCGTAACTTACCCTTATTTTCTGCCCAATTCATCCCTCTTATATTTTGGTATAATGCTGATATTGATTTGCATTCAGCTACTGATTGTCGATAACACTATTTATAGTCTGTGGCGGCTTGGACGGCTGAAATATAATACAGCAATAAGTATGAGTATAAAATCTTGAAACAAGTTTTGTATTTTCATTTTCCCCCATAAATCTATAACATGATTGGCTACAGACCTTAAAGCATAAAACACCCTAATTATATTATTAAAATAAAGCAATAAATTAACTTATAGGCATTGTAATCCAAATAGCTAATTTTTTGCCCATCCTTAAGATTAAAACATTTTATGAAAATCATTATTCTCGGTGCAGGACAAGTTGGTAGCTCACTGGCTCGCAATTTATCCGTTGAAGCCAATGACATCACTATTGTAGACAAAGATGAACATTTATTACGCACATTGGAAGAGCATTTGGATTTGCGTACTGTCACAGGTCATGCTTCCCATCCTCATGTCTTGATGCAAGCGGGTGCTGAAGATGCCGATATGATTATCGCCGTCACCAATACTGATGAAACCAACATGGTCGCCTGCCAAATTGCCCATACTTTGTTTAACACGCCGACTAAAATTGCGCGGGTTCGAGAAGCTGATTATTTGCATCATGAGGATATTTTTAGTCATGACGGGCATGGCTTAGCGGTTGATGTCATTATCAGTCCTGAGCAACTGGTGACACATCATATTGAACGTTTAATCAATTATCCAGATGCGTTACAAGTGCTTGATTTTGCAAATGGTCTTGTACAATTGGTTGCGGTTAAGGCTTTTCACGGTGGTCAATTGGTTGGTAATGCACTGCGTGATTTAGAAAGTTATATTAAAGTGGATACCCGCATTGCAGCATTGTTCCGCCAAGGACGCGCGATTATTCCCGAAGGCGATACGATTATTGAAGCCAACGACGAAGTGTTTTTTATTGCCGCGAGTGAAGATATTAAAACAGTTATGGCAGGTTTGCGTGAATTAGACCGCCCTTGCAAACGCATTATGTTAGCGGGCGGTGGTAATATTGGCACACGATTGGCGGAGGCTTTAGAACGTAAATATCAAGTTAAATTGATAGAGCACAATGCGCGACGTACAGAGTATATTTCAGAAGTGTTACAACGTACTATCGTTTTGCAAGGTGATGCGGCGGATGAGAATTTATTGCG
Source organism: Candidatus Albibeggiatoa psychrophila (assembly GCA_035829175.2). Lineage (GTDB taxonomy): Bacteria > Pseudomonadota > Gammaproteobacteria > Beggiatoales > Beggiatoaceae > Albibeggiatoa > Albibeggiatoa psychrophila. Next base: position 579 of record JAYQWJ020000641.1, on the reverse strand, counting down.
TGAAGAGAATATTGATGAAATTGATATTTTCTGTGCTGTGACCAACGATGACCAAATTAATATTTTATCTGCGATGTTGGCGAAAAATATGGGTGCACGTAAGGTGATGGCATTGATTAACCGTCCTGCGTATGTTGAATTAGTCCAAAGCAGTACCATTGATATTGCGATTTCACCACAGCAAGCGACTATTGGTAGTTTGTTGGCACATGTTCGGCGCGGTGATGTGGTTGTAGTGCATTCATTACGGCGTGGTGCAGCGGAGGCGATTGAGGCGGTTGCGCATGGTGATGCACGTTCATCTAAAGTGGTTGGCAAGCAAATTGACCAAATTAAACTCCCCGTAGGTACAACGATTGGCGCGATTGTGCGTAATGATCAGGTGATTATGGCGCATCATGACATCGTGATTGAAGCTGAAGATCACGTTATTTTATTCCTCATTGATAAGCGTAAAATCACTGCCGTTGAGCGTTTATTCCAAGTTGGCATTACATTTTTTTGACATTCTCCGCTGTTGGATAAAAAGCCTCATTTAATCGACCATTTCCCGATAGCGTTGTAGCCATTGTTGAAACA
>JAYQWJ020000640.1:0-4107 GCA_035829175.2 Candidatus Albibeggiatoa psychrophila | reverse complement strand
ATGCTTCAACTATATTTTTTTGTTTAAGGTGTTTCCTCTCAAATAAAGAAACAACCTAAATTCGAATTTTATTATCTCAAACTTAGGCTGTTTCTATTTTTTATACTTATTGACATGCCTCACAATCAGGGTCATCGATTGCACATGCTTGAGGAGCTGTTGGAATCTCAAGTGCTGCAATGGCTGTTGGCGATGACGATTGTAACGTGCTTTTTTGAACTCGGGTTGCACCCATTGTGCGTAAATAATAGGTAGTCTTTAAACCGCGCAACCATGCCAATTTATACAAGGCATCTAGTTTACGTCCAGATGTTTCCTTTATATACAAGTTAAGCGATTGGGATTGATCTATCCATTTTTGCCGTCTTGATGCACATTCCACTAGCCATTCTGGCGCAATTTCAAATGCAGTCGCATATAGCTCTTTAATCTGTTCAGGAATCCGTTCAATGTCTTGCACGCTACCATCATAGTATTTCAAGTCATTGACCATTACATCATCCCATAAACCTAAGGCTTTTAAGTCATTAACCAAATACTGATTAATTACTGCAAAACTGCCTGACAAATTGGTTTTGATAAACAGATTCTGATATGTTGGCTCAATCGATTGACTAACACCACATATATTAGAAATTGTATTGTGACTGACAAAGCCATTCGCAACATAGGTATGATTTTCGGGGACTTGTAAGTCATAAGTCATATCATGAGAGGCTTCAATACTAACAATAGGCTCAAAGTATAAATTACCCATTGCCAATAACTGACCTAACTTGGTTTCTTGCAATGCGGGATAAGCTACGATGGCCTTATGTGCTAAAGCAACACTGATACGCCCATTGGTTTTAGAACACGCAATCGGGTTCATCAAATCAGACTCAAGTTTCAATTCACGAGCAACTTGAATAAAATCAACGATTACTGCTTCACAACGGATATTATGCCCACGCTGTTGGTCAGACAAGTCACTATCAACTTGTAAAGCTGCAATCAATTTTTGCTGTTTAAGCGATTGACCAAAACCAACCAATTCTAAAAAGCGTTGAGTAGCTCCAACATTACTGGTGCGCACACGATGCACTGGGCGATTGCCTTTAGTACCTGCTTTTGAAGTGGATAAGGTTGCTAAAATGCTTAAGCTTTCCAATGCCACCTTAACTTGTTTGGCTAATGTCCGACTGACCGTTGCTAATTCAACATGACGCTCAGTAACTGTACCATCAGCAACAAATAAACCACTCAAAAATGCACACAGTACATGGCTATTCGATTGCAATATTTTTTGAGGAATGAATGCACTAGCAGAACCTTCACCAAAATTTCCACGTTGTTTATTAAATTGATTGAGTTCAAACCATTCAACCAATTGAGATGTGAATACTAAATGGGAGGTACATGCTGACTCTTTTTTAGATACATCCGACAGTATGGTTGTGCCCCATTGCGCGAAGTCTTGGCGTAGAGATTCTAACAGTTCCACTTCATCATCATGGATTGCTAAACCCAAACCTTCTTTTTTGACATAATGCCCACGATCGCTATATTTGAGATAACCATCACCCATATATAAGCCCAACAAGAACGCAACAGATTCTGTTAATTGCGTTGGTAATGAAATCGTTTTTTGATTGAAATGCGTCATTTGAGGTATAGCTAAATCAAGCAATGGTTTGTTAGCAAGTAATTCTTGATGTCCGCCTATACGTCGCACCACTTCATCACCGACTTGTAAATTAGCAAAGTATTTCCATACATAATCGCCATTTTCATCAATGATACGAATTCGATGATTAGGTGTTGCTGTGATTTCAGAGCCACGTTTTGTGGTTATTCGTCTAGTGTCTTTAACACCATTGAGATAAAGTTTGTTAGATAAAGCTAAGTTACCTTCTTGTGCAATATTCATTTCAATGTTTTGCCATTGGGCTTGGCTTTCTGCTAGTGATTCAATCGGTATTAACCCTTGAGAAGATAAAATTAAAGTATCACCTGTTACACAAGCAGTTGGAGCAATTGCCATGGTATTGGAGTTACGCATACCTTGGTTTTTGACTTTATCTCGTAGACTATTCCAGTCTAATCTTGCGCCCGTATTGAGTTTCAAATTAATGCCACGAATGGTTTTTAATCGCTGTATGCTATCAATCGGCAATACACCTTGTGACCATAGTGAACCCTCAAAACTAGGATATTTTTCCCGTTCCTTGGCTAAGTCACTTGATGAGGAAATCGCGTGATAACTGATAAATTCCATCGCTTCGTCTGCAAATTCCACTGCCTCTTGTGAAGCATACGGAATGCGCATTTTATATAAGCTATCCTGAAAACCCATAATACCTAAGCCAACAGGACGGTGTTGCAAATTAGAATTTTTGGCTTGTGGTACGGAATAATAGTTAATATCCACCACGTTATCCAACATCCGCATCGCTGTGGTGACAGTGTGTTTTAGTCTGGTTTCGTCTAATTGACCATCCTTAATATGCGCTGGCAAATTGACACTGGCAAGATTACAAACCGCAATTTCACCTTCACTGATATTTTGGGCAGGATCAGTAAAAGCCTTAGTATTCAAGGTGATTTCAGTGTTTTTAGTAATAAATCCGTTTACAGTCCAAGCATGTGTTTCTGAATCTACTGTCAAACAATAGGCATCTTCATTTGGTAACTCTGTTAAATCAATGAAAGTCGCATAGAGTTTTTGGCTATAGCCTTCTTTTTGTAGATTAGTTAAATATTTCTGTGCTGCTTCCGATGATTTGTGTGCAGCTAGTTGAGTAATACTTTCTGCAATCTGACAACCTTTGATAGAAGTAATTAACAGTCTATATAGCGGTTTACTCCAATACTCTTTTGTGCCGCCTTTACCATCAGGCATCGGTTTTAGCTCATGTCCCCGCATTTGATTAATAGAGCTTTTTACACCAAAATTCGCCCATAAAACTTGTAGTTCTTGAATAAAATCAAAATTAATAGAAGCTAAGGCAAGCGTTGTTACACCATTACTACTGAGAATATTTCCATCAGCTTGATATAGACCTTTCAAGTAAGCAGCAACGGTTTCTTTGTCACCCGTCCACACAAGTTGAGGTATTTTGTGTTTGGTTTTTGCTGTGAAATTATGCTCTCTTAGCAAACGATTTAATGGAGCAGAACTTAATCTTGCCCGCCGTTGTTGTTGGTTAATGCTAAAACTAGGCGTATTGGTAGAGACTGTATTTAATACAGTATTACCTTCTAACACATAGTGAACCGTTTCTTCAACAGGGTTAAGATGCTCAAAATCATGTTCCCAAATATCGATGTAAACTTTATTTCGATCTTGGTCAAATGTGCCATCACCCGCAATTAAGCCCATTAAATAACTTAGTTCGGGGTTATGTTGTTGTCCCCATAAACCTTCAAGTTGTTGCGTTAATAATTTGTCACCTTCCTGAAGTGATTGTGCTTCAACCCAGCCTTTATCTTTCACCCATACTTTGTGATCGGGTGTCACTTTATGCGTATAACCTTCTTGGGTGTTAATACGAACCATTGGTGCATTAGGTCGTGGCAATAACATTTCTGAAGCGTTATAAATACCATCGAGACCCATTACTTTATTTTCGCCACCTAATTGATACAGTTCGCCAATGGTTAACAGACCTCTATCGGTAACTACACGTTGATCAGCTGCAATACAACATAGATTTGAGCTATGCACCACACCGACATGTTGTTGAGGGCTACGAATATTACAAGGTTCTTTAAATGTAATCCAAGGATGTCCTGTTTCAAATAACATGGTTAAAACTTTACGCCATAATTCAACCGCAGATACTTGTTTATAAATCTCGAGTTTGCCTTGTTGCCCCAATGCTTCGTAATGTTCGTAACGAGTTTGGAATGCGTCACCGTATAAATCATGCAAATCAGGGGTTTCATTAGGTGAGAATAATGACCATTGTTCTGCATTATTAACCCGTTGCATAAATAAATCACTGATCCATGCTGCCGTATTCATATCATGGGTTCGACGACGTTCGTCACCCGTGTTTTTACGCAGTTCTAAAAATTCATCAATATCGATATGCCACACTTCTAAATAGGCGCAGCCACTTCCTC
>JAYQWJ020000639.1:0-4819 GCA_035829175.2 Candidatus Albibeggiatoa psychrophila | reverse complement strand
GGAATAATATAGACAAGAACAAGGAAGAAATGAGAGCAGAGGCATTAAAAACAGAAACTGGAAAATCAGCAATTAGCCAAAGAACGAATTTATGTTGAACACAGCATTGGCGGTATGAAACGCTATCGAATTTTAATGGAGCGGATTCGTATACATACTGCTGATTTATACGATAAAATAGCTGCTGTTTGCGCTGGTTTATGGAATTTTAATCTAAACAAATAAATATAAATAAATGCTTGGTTTTTAAGGCTGCAACAACTCTACTATAATGGATTGCAGTAGCTTGTGCAATTTTTGAAAATCCGTTCAGGAATTGAATTAGTGATATTGTGGAATCGAAGAAATCAGAGAGTAGGCAAGAAAGCACTATATAGCACTCTCTTGCACTCTCTTGCACTAAAACAACTTATTTATCCATAGATAAGCTATAGAGATACGCTGATAATAACTTGATTTTCTCACCGCCTAAAAATTCACCATGTGCTGGCATACGGTTTTGACGACCATGCTTAACAGTTTGTTCTATGTCAGCTACTGTGCCACCATATAACCAAGTTTCATCGGTTAAGTTTGGCGCACCTAACGCTGTCATACCTGTACCATCTGGCATGTGACACGCTTGACACACTTTACCAAATACGACTTTACCTTGTTCAGCCGCCGCCGCATCATGCTCACTACCACTCAAGCTTAATACATACTGAGTAACAGCTTTCACATCAGCATCACCTTCTAAACGGTTCGCTTCAGCAGAAGGCATCAAACCATTACGACCATTGGTAATTGTGTCAATGATTTTCATAGGTTCACCACCCCATAACCAATCATTATCAGTTAAGTTTGGATAACCTTTTATACCACTGGCATCAGAACCATGACACGCAATACAGTAAGTTGAGAATAAACGCTGACCAATTTGCGTTGCAGCAGGGTCTTTTGCTAACTCAGGCACTTCCATTTGACCATAACGTGCATAAGTCGGTGCAAAACGCGCTTGAGCACTTGCCATCTCGCGGTCATATTCTACCAATTGACTTTCTTTCAAGAAACCGGGGAAAGAACCTAATGAGGGATATAAAAATACATAAAATACGCCAAATATTAATGTGATATAAAACATTTGCAACCACCACATTGGAAGCGGATTATTATATTCTTCTAGGTTTTCATCCCACACATGCCCCATGGTTTGTACTTCATCATCTGAGTCAGGGCGATCGCCACCCAACCATAGAATTAAAACAAAGCAAGCCAAAATGCTGAGCAGCGTGCCTATCGTGATAAACCAGTCCCAAAATGAACTTGTGAAAACACCTTCAACAAAATACATACAAAATCTCCTTAACGGTTTTCGATTTTATCCTCTTCTTCATCGAGAATTAGGCGTGATGCTTCGTCAAAATCTTTTTTGTTTCGACCACTATATGCCCAAATAACGATACCCAAGAAGAGAACCATAACGACTACAGTCCATGCGGATTGTAAAAAGACTAGTAAGTTCATTTTATCTAACCGTCTTAATTGTAGTACCCATGCCTTGTAAATAGGCAACGATTGCATCAAGCTCGGTTACACCGTCTAAATCTTGAGGTGCTCTGTCAATTTCTTCTTGACTATAAGGATTCCCAAAAACGTTTTTCAATTGCTGCATCCGATATTGCATTACTTTGCCATCAACCAGGCTTTCAGCTAACCAAGGGTAACCTGGCATAACAGATTCAGGTACAACACTGCGTGGATCCATTAAATGTTGAACATGCCATTCATCACTATAACGACCACCAACACGATGTAAGTCAGGGCCTGTACGTTTTGAACCCCATTGGAATGGACGGTCATAAACGAATTCGCTTGCGACTGAATAGTGACCATAACGTTCTGTTTCAGCACGGAATGGGCGAATCATTTGCGAGTGACAAACCATGCAAGATTCACGGACATAAATATCACGTCCTGCTAATCGAATTGCAGAATAAGGCTTTAAGCCTTCTGCGGGTTCAATCATGTCTTTCATATAAAATAAAGGCACGATTTGAATTAAACCACCGACACTGACGACAAGGATAATTAATATAATCATTAATCCGAGATTCTTCTCGACCTTCTCATGTCCTGTTGAAGCTGCCATGTAAAAAATCCTCCAAAATTTAAGCTATAAAATATCTACATCATACTGCCAACAGTGCAATGTAGATATTTATCCGTTTAGTGAGCAGGTGCGGGTTCAAGAATGCGATTATCAATACCTTCTTCGCTTTCTTCAGACGCTGTGATAGTCAATAAGATATTAACCGCCATGATTAACATACCAATAAGAAATAAAACACCACCTACAAAACGAGTTGCATAGAAAGGATGCATTGCAGCAACAGATTCAACAAAGCTATAAGTCAATGTACCGTCAGGATTCACCGCTCGCCACATTAAACCTTGCATGATGCCAGAAACCCACATTGCAGAAATGTAAAGTACCACACCGATTGTTGCTAACCAGAAATGTAATTCAACTAAGCCTATGCTGTATAATTTACGACCGAATATGCGGGGAATTAAGTAGTACAAACTACCCACAGTAATCATTGCAACCCAGCCTAACGCACCAGAGTGAACATGACCAATTGTCCAGTCAGTATAGTGAGATAATGCGTTCACAGTCTTAATTGCCATCATGGGGCCTTCAAAAGTAGACATACCATAGAAAGAAATCGCAACAATTAAGAAACGTAAGATTGGATCAGTACGCAATTTGTCCCATGCACCCGATAAAGTCATAATACCGTTAATCATACCGCCCCAAGAAGGTGCTAATAAGATCAAAGACATCATCATACCTAAAGATTGTGTCCAATCAGGTAACGCCGTGTAATGTAAATGGTGAGGGCCTGCCCAAATATAAGTAAAAATCAACGCCCAGAAATGCACGATAGATAAACGATATGAGTAAACAGGACGACCCGCTTGTTTAGGTACGAAATAGTACATCATGCCTAAGAAGCCCGCAGTTAAGAAGAAACCTACTGCGTTATGACCATACCACCATTGCACCATCGCATCTTGAACTCCTGCATAAGCTGAGTAAGATTTCCACATGCCAACAGGCAATGCTGCGCTGTTAAAAATATGTAACATGGCAATTGTAATAATAAATGCGCCATAGAACCAGTTTGCAACATAAATATGTTTTACTTTACGTTGTGTAATCGTACCAAAGAATACAATGGCATAAACCACCCAAACCAAGGCAAGCGCAATATCAATAGGCCACTCTAATTCTGCATATTCTTTAGTTGATGTAAGACCTAAAGGTAAGGTAATCGTCGCCGCTAATAAAATAGCTACCCAGCCCCAGAAAGTAAAAGCTGCTAGCTTATCTGAGATTAAACGGGTATGACAGGTACGTTGTACCACGTAATAAGAGGTTGCAAATAAAGCAGAACCACCAAAACCGAAAATAACGGCATTAGTGTGTAACGGACGAATTCGACTGAAAGTGATATAGGGAATATCAAAGTTTAGCCAAGGCCACGTCAATTCCGCTGCGGCGTAAACACCGACTGACATGCCGATGATACCCATGACGATGGATAGAAGTGCAAACTGCCTAACCACCGTATAGTTATAAGTAGTTGCTTCTTCACTCATTAGAAGTTGCCTCCTCAATACTTAAAAGATGAAAAATAAGAAGATGAAAACTGATTAATGCTATTCCGCAAACCAATTTAGTGGAAAAGTATTTTTATAATAATGACTTGCCTCATAAGCCATTTAAGCAGGCGATACATAACCGTATTCACCTGAATTTTAAACTGCAATTTATACCTTATACCTGTATAAGCGTCAAATCTTTTTGAATTATGCACTTTATAACTTGTACAAAATAAGCAGAGACATTTATTAACATAAGTTAATTTTGTTTGCAAGTTGATTTTTATAGAAAAATACACAGAAAGTCATAAATAAAGGGAAATGTTATGAAATATTAATATACTCAGTTTTATATGACTCAATAATAATAAGGATATAAGGCTAAGTAGATTGTAAGTTCTAAAATTTATTTATAACCATATTAAAAAAAATGTTCTTAAATCATGAAAATAGGGTTTAAATTTCATTGAGTCCAGAGTAACTACTTAATCAAGTTTAAATATTCCCGATTATCCTATTAGCCTTTTTTGAAATTAAATTGATCTCATTCTGCTGTTTTTTCATCACCACGTAAATGCTTAACCAAAGGTAAAATCGTATCAGCCAAAACTTTGACACTCAATGGACCTGTGTGTTTATAACGCACAATACCTTGTTGATCGATAATAAATGTTTCAGGTGTTGCACGCACTCCCCAATCCATTCCAACCCGTCCTTTAGGATCAAAACCACTTATAATATAAGGACTTCCTGTATTATTTAATACCGCTTGTGCATCAGCCAAGGTATCTTTGAAATTCAAGCCATAAATAGGAATATCCGTTTGTTGTGCAATATCCATTAAAAGAGGGTGTTCTTGACGGCAGGATACGCACCACGATGCCCACGTATTAAAGATTGATACTTTGCCTTTGAAATCCTCGGAACTTAAGGTTTTATTTGCATCAAGCACGGTACTCAGTTCAAAGCTTGGAGCGATTTTGTCGATACGAGTCGAGTCAATGTCTCTGGGATTAAGTTGTAAGCCAATATATAAAAAGACACTTAAAACAACAAAAACTACAAAAGGTAACAGGTAACGTAGCATAAATATGCCTCATAAAATATTGTAAATCGATTTGAACTAAGAAAGATAAAGCTAAACCGCGATTAAATCAAATTTTTACTTCAA
>JAYQWJ020000638.1:0-3987 GCA_035829175.2 Candidatus Albibeggiatoa psychrophila | reverse complement strand
GAAATGACCATTGCAATCTTAGCTATATCCTTTGCACTTTTAGGAGTTGCTAAGATTCTTAATGTGAATAGTGATTTTAAACGACACGCTATAATTAAAGAGGAAGCGTACAGACTAAAGAATGAATTGATTGGCTATGCGATTTTAAATAATCAACTACCTAACAGCCTAGCTACCATCACAGCAAACCGTTACAACATCAATTATCAAGTTGATACCGAAGGCTTAGATAGAATCTTTAAAGAAATTTTAACCTTTGATGCCGAGCCGACACTGTGCATTGAACTTATTAGCAGAGATTGTGACGACCCAAACGCTGAAAACTATTACGCATTATTTTTGTTAACCCACCCTGATTATCCCGATATTCAAGAATGGGTTACTACCAGTTATTTAGCGGGTTATGCTGTTAAAGGTTGGGCTTATTAAATCCTGTTTTCATTTCCTAATGCTCACAACAATAATAAATCGTTTCATATACCTGAACCTTACAACTCGATATACTTTTGCCTATCCATATCATTTGAGTTTCCCAACACCATGACTGCACTGCAAACCTTACTTGATTACTATGATAGAAACGCCTTATCAACTGTACACAAAGGTAAACAATTTGAATGTCTTATGCAGGAATATCTAAAAGCAAACCCGCTTTATCAATATCAAAATGTGTGGTTATGGGATGAATGGGAAGGACGCAATAATTGGGAAGGGCATAAGGGCGTTGATAAAGGCATTGACCTAGTTGCTATAGATGAAATAGGTGAATACGTTGCTGTTCAATGTAAATTTTATAATTCATTGTATACCTTACAAAAGAAAGACATTGACTCATTCTTTACCGAATCAGGTAAACAACCATTTGCAAAACGTCTGATTATTTCTACTACCGACCTTTGGAGTAAGCACGCTGATTCTGCACTAGACAAGCAACACACTCCCGTATCACGTTTAGGTATTTCTGATTTAGAAAACAGCCCCATTGACTGGTCTCAATGTGATTATAGACAACTCAATAAATTAGCACTTAAGCCTAAGAAGCAATTAAGACCACATCAAGACAAAGCTTTAGACAAAGTATTAGAAGGCTTTAAAACTGCTGACCGTGGCAAGCTAATTATGGCTTGTGGTACGGGTAAAACCTTCACATCATTAAAGATTGCAGAACGCATAGCAGGTCAAAGCGGCTTTATATTATTTCTTGTGCCTTCTATTTCCCTACTTTCTCAAACCCTGCGTGAGTGGTCAGCCGAGGTTAGCCCAGATATTGGGTTTAATAGTTTAGCGGTATGCTCAGATAGCAAAGTCAATAAAACCGAGGATATTCACGTTTATGACATAGGTTATCCTGCTACAACAGACCCCAGTAAATTAGCTGAGTATCTAAGTCTCTGCAAATCTCGTGATAACGGTTTAACGGTTATCTTCTCAACTTATCAATCAATTCAAATTATTAGCGAAGCCCAGCAACAATACAATATCCCAGAGTTTGATTTGATTTTATGTGATGAAGCACATCGCACTACAGGTGCAACTTTCGTAGGAAATGAAGAATCTAAATTTGTACGCGTGCATGACCAAGATTACATCCAAGCCAAGAAACGTTTATACATGACAGCCACCCCACGGCTTTATGATGACAGCGTAAAAACCAAAGCTCAACAAGCAGATACAATATTATGTTCTATGGATGATGAAAGCTTATACGGGCATGAATTCCACCGTTTAGGTTTTGGTGAAGCCGTGAATGATAACTTGCTATCTGATTACAAAGTCATGATTTTGGCTGTTGATGAAGGTTATGTCAGCAGAGTATTTCAAGACCAATTAGCTGATGATGAAAACACCTTGAACTTAGAAGATGCTGCAAAGATTACAGGTTGTTGGAATGGTCTATCTAAACGTATGGCAAAAGATATGGATGATAATTTATTAGCAGGTGATAGCCATCCTATGCGCCGTGCAGTAGCTTTTTGTAAAGATATTAAAACATCAAAAGAGATTACCGAATTATTTAAACAAGTTGTTGATGAATATCATAAAACTCATGATGAAGCTAATTTACTGCATTGTGAATCTGACCATGTTGACGGTACGTTTAACGCCTTAAAGCGACATCAGCTTTTAGACTGGCTTAAGGCAGAATCCGAAGACAACACATGCCGTATTCTAACCAATGCGCGTTGTTTATCGGAAGGCGTTGATGTACCTGCATTAGATGCGGTGATGTTCTTAAATCCGCGTAATTCTCAAGTTGATGTTGTGCAGTCTGTCGGGCGGGTGATGCGTAAAGCAGAAGGCAAGCAATACGGCTATATCATTTTACCAATTGGAATACCTGCGGGAGTTGCACCCGAACAAGCTTTGCAAGACCAGAAAAAATACAAAGTGGTTTGGGATATTTTACAGGCATTACGGGCGCATGATGACCGATTCAATGCCACGATTAACAAGCTAGAGCTGAATACACACAAGCCTGATAACATACAAGTTATTGGTGTTACAGGTAAACGTTCTGATGATGATGGTGGTGCATTGGATGGACAAGACCACAGCGTACAACACAGCTTACAGTTTCCTGATATTGAGGAGTGGCGCAATGCGATTTATGCCAAGATTGTTGCTAAGTGTGGTGAGCGTTTTTATTGGGAGACGTGGGCTAAAGACATCGCACAGATTGCAGAACGACATATCACACGTATTAAGGGTTTACTTGATACCCAACCCCAACACAAAGCCACTTTTGACAGTTTTTTAACGACATTACAAAACACCTTAAACCCTGCGATTAACCAAGGTGATGCTATCGAGATGCTAGCACAGCATTTGATTACAAAGCCTGTGTTTGATGCCTTGTTTGATGACTATGATTTTGCTGCACATAACCCCGTTTCCAAAGCCATGCAATCTATGCTTGATACGCTACAAGAACAGGCTTTAGATAAGGAAACCGAGACGCTAGAGAAGTTCTATGACAGTGTCAGAGTACGAGCGCAAAAGGTTGATAATGCAGCGGCTAAGCAGAAAATTATTGTTGAGTTGTATGATAAGTTTTTCCGTACTGCATTTCCACGTATGGCTGAGCGTCTAGGTATTGTTTATACACCGATTGAAGTTGTTGATTTTATTATACAAAGTGTTGATGTGGCATTGAAGCAAGAGTTTAATCAAGGCTTGACTGATAAGGATGTACACATACTTGACCCATTCACGGGTACGGGTACGTTTATGGTGCGATTGATTCAAAGCGGATTGATTAAGCCATCAGACTTAGCCCGTAAGTTTAAGCATGAGTTACACGCTAATGAGTTGGTTTTATTGGCTTATTACATTGCAGCAGTGAATATTGAGGCGGCTTATCATGGTGCTATCGGTGGTGACTATGTGCCGTTTGAAGGGATTGTGTTAACCGATACGTTCCAAATGACTGAGGGCAATAAGGGTATTCAAGGGCTTAAGGACAATATGTTGCCTGAAAACAGCAAACGAGCCAAGCATCAAAACCAGCAAGCCATTCAAGTGATTATCGGTAATCCACCGTATTCAGCAGGGCAAGGCAGTGAAAACGATAACAACAAGAACGTCAAATACACTGACTTAGATAACAGCATTCGTGAGACTTATGCAGATAAGTCAACCGCGACTAACAAAAATAGCCTTTATGATTCATATATTAGAGCAATTCGTTGGGCAAGTAATCGGATTCAAGATAAAGGTGTGATTGGTTTTGTTTCCAATGGTTCTTTTATTGACAGCAATGTGACTGATGGTTTACGCCAGTGTTTAAGTGAGGAATTTAGCGCGATTTATTGTTTTAATTTACGTGGGAATGCAAGAACTCAAGGTGAACAGCGACGGAAAGAAAAGGGCAATGTATTTGGAGAAGGCTCAAGAAGCAATATTGTTATTACTTTGCTAGTCAAAAATCCGAGTTCTCAAGCTAAGCAAGCCACTATCTATTATCACGATATTGGTGATTATCTCAGT
>JAYQWJ020000637.1:0-1819 GCA_035829175.2 Candidatus Albibeggiatoa psychrophila | reverse complement strand
TGAAAATAAAATGTAGATAACTATTAATGGCTAATGATATCTTAAATAATTATCTCCTTGATGTTCAGAAGAGGGATTAAGCTTACTCACAATCTGTTCAATCTGATGCTTATTAAGGGCAGGTTGTTTAAAATACTTAATATACCCATTCACTTCTTCAATTCGTTTAGGTGTGACATAATATTTATCGTCTTTAGGTGGCAAAGAACCCCAATAGGCAACAATACTGCGTACTTTTACTTGAACTCCTATATCTTTTAGATAAAAATAACACAAAGAGCTTGCACAATGTGCCTGTTGATAAGGATTGTAATAATTGCCTGATTGAGCAAATTTTTGTGACCAATTCTTAGTTTCAATTAGAAATACACCCGTTGGCGCAACCACAAGATGGTCTATTTGCGCTGATATAACATGGTTATCAAAACATTTGATATGACGAAGGAGTTTCACATGAACATCATTCAGGACATAATAATTATTAGGTAAATAAGATAATTGGCTAATCACAGCAAATTCAGCTTCTGCGCCGATGAAAGGCTTTGAATAAATCACATTATGCAAATTTTCGATGCTTTGAGTTAACTGGTCGCAGCCTTGTTTAATAAAATCATTCCGATTGACTTGCAATGATTGATATTGTTGTTGCACTGCTTTGAGAGATTGATGAAATTCGGTAATTGCTGTCTGTTCTTGTTGTTCTAAATTGAATTTTTGTCTTTTTAATTTCTGATAAGCCGCTTCATAGCTTTCTAACAAACGCATTTTGTCTTGATTTAAAGAATTAAATAAATCCTGTTGTCGAGTTTTAAGCAGCCGTATTGTTTGTGTTTTTTGTTGCTGATGATTATGGGATAATTGCTGTTTTTCAGCTTCGATTTTTTGCAACTCAGCATCATAAGTTTTTTGAACGTCATCAATTGTAGCATCAATTTTTTCCATAGCCTGTTTGTACCGAAGACTAAATTGCTCTACATATTGTTCTTTATACTTATACAGATGCGATAACTTTATTTTATAACTATCCGCCCAGTGCCACTTGAGTAATATATATAACCAATAACGAATTTGACCAAGAAAGCCTTTTTTTAGCAATTTATCTTTTTCACTTTCGAGCAAAATAATGTCATGATTGAGCGTTTGCAATTCTTCTGGGACTTGTTCAAATTCATGTTGAGTTGATATTTTTTCCTGCTGTAATTCAGATAATTGAGTGCGAAATGTTGTATTGATTTGGTATTGAGTCGAACCTAAATCAAAACTATCATTCTCATACTGACTTGTTAATTCGGATATGGCTTGCTCTATTTGTGCTTGATGTAATTCTGCACACTCTGACAAGCGATGTTGCTCTACTTCAATGTGTTGCTCAACGTCATCTAATTGCGAATCTATATTTGCTTTATATTCTGTTATTTCAGCATCTAATTTTTGTATTTGTCCATAAGTTTGAGATTTCAGCGTATTAATTTGAGGTTGTAAATCGGACTGCTTTTGCTCAATTTCATGATGTAAAGCACCAATTTTATTGGTAAATTCCTGCTCCATTGCTTGATATTGCCATTGGCGTTGCTGTTCCAATTCTTTAAGTTTTTGGTTAACTTCTGAAGTTGTCTGTGCTGAAACATTAGATATAGATAATTGTCTTTGTACATCCTTCCATGCACCACTATTTCCCAATACTTTCGCCATGTTTAATCTCTAATGCCAAGTAATATTAATAATAATTCTACATGATTTTTCTCTAAACTAGATAAAATATTTTCAAGGATTGATTTTCCTCGTGACGACGCACCGCGTTGTCATGCCACAGGACGCA
>JAYQWJ020000636.1:0-2462 GCA_035829175.2 Candidatus Albibeggiatoa psychrophila | reverse complement strand
CAATCATTATCAACAAGCGATAGAATTAGGCACAGCATTACCGTTAGATAATCCTCAATATCGCAATCAGTTAGCGACGGCTTATAATAATTGTGGAATTGCATTAGCTAATTTAAGACATTTTGAAGAAGCTGAAGATGTTATTGAAGAAAGCTTAACTATTTTGCGACAATTGGAACAGCAAGGTATTCATTGGTTTCGTGAAAATAGGGAACGTTTTTTTGCAAATGCAATTACCTTTTATTTAACTGGCGATTCATTCAACTTTTTACCTGAACTGATTTTAGAACATTTAGACCCCATCAATGAAGGCGCAGCAGCGCAATCTGAAAAAATGCACCAAGCCGCTTTAAGAGGATTATTGCAGCTCTATAGAAGAATTTACTACTCACATCCTCAACTCATTATTGAAATTCAACAAACCATTGAACGTTTAGCTGAAATTCGTGCTAAATACTTTGCGGGTACTGCAAACGGCGCGAAACTGACAGCACAATTTTATGAAGAACATGTAGGCGATATAAACAAAGCCGAAGAAATCCTCAAAACCTATACTGAACAAGTCAAAGACGACCCTGAAGGTTATAAACAACTGGCTGATTTTTATACACGACGTAATAATATTGACCAAGCTTTAAACTTTTATCAACAAGCTTTACAAACCATCTTGCAACAACCGCTTGAAATGCTACAACAACAAGCCATCACTGAAATGTTAACCCTGATTTACTTGCTAATCGCACAACCTGCAAAGTGGAAAACTGAATCAGCCGTTAACGATAGTCTCAACAAAATTAATGACTGGTATGCGGATTGGATAAGAACATTAGCAGAAACCATTTACAATACAATCAAACCACTGCATAAAACCGCTCTGCAACATATTGAAGC
Organism: Candidatus Albibeggiatoa psychrophila; assembly: GCA_035829175.2. Classification (GTDB taxonomy): domain Bacteria; phylum Pseudomonadota; class Gammaproteobacteria; order Beggiatoales; family Beggiatoaceae; genus Albibeggiatoa; species Albibeggiatoa psychrophila. The sequence continues at coordinate 1,571 of JAYQWJ020000636.1, read as the reverse complement.
GCAACGTCAACAATGGCGCGAATTGAAAAAATCTACCGAATTTCAAAAACAAATTCAACAACGTGTTGAAATCCAAATTCACATCACATTGCAAGCCATACAAGTACTACCGCCTTCATTACAAATCATAGTAGACATATTGCTCAACGCCCAAAAACAATTATGGCAAGACGATATGACACTGGAAAAGGAAGAAAAAACAGTAGAAGACAGAATTGAAGCCTTACAAAATACCCTAATAAGCCAACTACACAAATTGCCAGAAGCTGAACTAAAAGCCGCCGAAACCCAACTTCAACAAGCAATGCCCACATTATGGGAAAAACTCACACCTGAAGAACAACAATTTCTTAAATTTGGTATGCGCTTATATCAAGATAAAATTTATATCTTTGCGGGGGTTAGCTTTGGCTCTGCCATAGAAAATACTTTAAAAATCCACTTATTTCAACCCGCTAAACAACGCATACAACATGAGCAATTGCCTGTCGAGTATCGCCATGAACAAGACTTTATTGCAGGATTCTTTGACTCCAAAGCCAGATTAATGTTAGGTAATTTAATCGGTGGTTTTAACCAAACCTTTCATAACATTGGAAAAAAAACCCATGAAACCAATGCAAACCACTTGCGAAACCACTTATCCCACTACCAACCCGATACCGCCACTCAAAAAAGACGCGCAGAAAAACTCGAACAAATTCTTAAATTGCGTAATCAACTGCATAACTCCCCTGAACAATCACAACAAAATGTCACCGACATGATTGATATGGTATATCAAAACTCACAAGACGGATTTTATCGTTATTTCCTAACCGCTTTGGAATCAAATAATGAACACACTCAAATTACTGGTTAATTTTAAAGCGTCAATATTAGCAATCATTGGCATTGTCTTAATTTTTATTGCGTTTTATTTCAGCCGAGACATGAATTTACAAGAACTCTTAGTAACCAGTATTGCCAATATCGGCGCACTGATTCTAGTCGTGGGCATACTACAATGGCTATTCGACCACCAAATGCGAGAACAAATGATTCGGGAAATTTCCAACGTTGTACTGGGCAATACCCATATTTATGACAAAGGCATTATTGACTGTGATGATGACTCGCAAAATGTAACTGAAGACGACACCAAGCAATGGACAAAAGCGGAAAATTTAATCATCGTCGCCCATTATCCAGAAGCTTTTTTCTCAAGATACTGCAAATTATTTGAAAGTCGGTGTCAAACTGGAAAATCAACCACTTTACTGCTTTCCCAACCTGACGGACATGGCATTACCTATTTAAAAAATATCGACCCTGAAGTACCTAATGTCGAAGAACGAGTACAACGCATTATTGCCCAAATGACTAGAATGAAAGCTAAATCCAGCGTAGAGATTCGCTTACACTCAGTTGTATTACACTACTTACTCATCGTGACCGAACAAACAATTTGGGTCACACCGATGTTAAACAGCAAAGGCATGTCAAAAGTACCCGTATTGAAAATTCGTAATAACTCGCCTTTATATGAGATTTTTTATGAAGATGCACAACGTCTGATTGAACAATCGGAA
>JAYQWJ020000635.1:0-2925 GCA_035829175.2 Candidatus Albibeggiatoa psychrophila | reverse complement strand
TTTTGCTTTAGATTTGGTTTTTTTTTGGCTTTTATTAATTTTTGGGGAATTTCTTGGTTTTTTGGCAGATTTTGGCGTAAGCGTAGTTGCAGCCACTTTTAGCACGTTTGCTTGTTTTGTAATCGGCTTTTGTACGGGCTTTTGTAATTGGATAAAACTAATTTGAATAGGGCGTTGTTTTACTGGTATTGGCTTGGGTTGCAATAATAATATCCAAACCAAAACCGCATGAATCGTAACAACAAAGGTTAATAGCGTAGAAGCTTTGAGTAGTACGGAAACAAACATAGGTAGCAGCTTACTTTTTCAAACCGTCTAATGATAATGGTGTGACGTGATTACCAGAAAATAAAAATGCCAAATCAATCACAGGAATCGTTGTTTCTTCATGTTTAAAACAGGAAATTGCAAAGGGTTTCCAGACTTCTTGATAATCTGGCAATGGACATCCGCTGTCATCCATAACATAAATACTCTGAGGTAAATCAACCAAGTGCATCGCAACATAAGTAATATGAATATCAGTTAACTGATAAACCGCAACCCCTAATAAATCATTGTCACGTTCAATTTGACGACCTGTCAATAACGCACCAACATCAAGTATTGGCAAAATTTCGTTTTCCCATACAATCACTTCATTGCAATAAATTGGGCAACGCGGAATATTGAAAATATCAGCTTCCATCAAAATATGGGACATTTCATGCGCACCAACTGCAGCTCGTAAACCTTGTCCAAAATCGAGTAACCATGCACGAGTTGCTTCTTGTTCTTGTTCTACTTCTGCCATGTTTTATACCATCTCTGCTGCATCTAAAGCCGCCATTTTATCCATATATTGTTCTGATAAATCAATTAAATATTTTGACATATCGGGTCCTGATGAAATACAAGCCACATCTCCTTCATAAATGAGCAATTCACTGATGGGGGAGTGTGGTGTACGCATGATTGCAGGTACGGGTTGAATGTATAAATGTTCTTTTTGAACGTTCATATCTTCTAATTCATCACAGGTTAAGCCAAGTGGCAGTGTATCGTTATCAAGTGATTTGAGTAACACAAAATATTCGCGGGACTTTGGTACTTCTTTGAGTTCCAATAATTCAAAACTGCCTGTAATACAAAATACGGGCGCATCGTCACCATGACCATGTTGTCCAAACCAACCAATTGAACCAATTTCCGTTTGCTCTACTTCTAAATCAGCGATAATTTCAACTGATAAAACATCATCTTGAGGAATAAATAAATCTAAACCGTCTAAAACCATGTGCACATACAGCTCGGTATGGTGAACTTTGGCAACCATCATACATCTCACTATTTTAAATCATGCTGCTAATGATAGTGGTATTAGGATAAGACAACAAGTGATGCGTCTCATTTAGCATGGTTAAATCTGTTGTTTGTTTTCGATCATAAGGTTAGAATCTTTGGCTTTTAGAAACCCTATTTATCTCATAAAACTCAAAAAATTATTATGATCCAGTTTTCCCAGTTTGGACAAAAATTTACCAGCCATTCAGGCATCTTACAATTGATGGACGACATTAATATCGCCTTATCTAGCGATGAGCCAGTGTTAATGCTCGGTGGTGGTAATCCTGCGCATATTCCCGAAATACAAGTTTTATTTCGCCAGCATACTGAACGACTATTAGCCGATGGCAATCGTTTTGAACGTATGATTGGTGATTATGATGCGCCTCAGGGTTCGCAGGCATTTATCCAAGCCTTGGTTGATTTGCTCCATCAAACTTATGGCTGGGCGTTGAAACCTGAAAATATCACATTGACCAATGGTAGCCAAACCGCTTTTTTTGGTTTATTTAATTTGTTGGCGGGTGAATTTGAGAATGGTCAACAGAAAAAGATTTTATTACCACTTGCGCCCGAATATATTGGTTATACCGATTTGAGCATTGGTGAAAAATTGTTTGTAGGCAATAAGCCGCAATTTGAGTTTTTTGAGCAGCAAATGTTTAAATATCGAGTTGATTTTAATTCCTTGCATATCGATGACAATATTAGTGCAATTTGTGTTTCTCGTCCGACCAATCCAACCGCGAATGTTTTAACTGATGATGAAATGCACACTTTAAGTCAATTGGCGAAAAAACATCGTATTCCATTTGTGATTGATGGCGCGTATGGCTCACCGTTTCCCAATATTATTTTTACTCAAGCCGAACCGATTTGGGATCAGCATATTATTTTGTGTTTGAGTTTATCGAAATTGGGTTTGCCGGGAACTCGGACGGGTATTGTGATTGCGCATGAAAAAATCACTCGTGCGTTAGCCAGTATGAATGCGGTGATGAGTTTAGCCCCAAATACGATGGGGGCGATTTTAGCAACCGATATGATGCGCAGTGGGCAGATTATACAAATCAGTCGTGACATTATTCAACCTTTTTACCAACATAAAGCCCAACAAGCTGTTCAATGGTTTCAGGATGCTTTTAAACATTATCCTTTGTATATTCATAAACCTGAGGGCGCACTTTTCTTGTGGTTATGGTTTAAGGATTTGCCGATTGCAACCATGACATTGTATGCACGCTTAAAACAACGTGGGGTGATTATTGTTCCCGGAGAATATTTTTTTCCCGGACTTGAGCAAGAAGAATGGGCACATAAACAGCAATGTATCCGATTTAATTATGCTCGACCCGAACATGAGGTGCGACAAGGTATTGAAATTATTGCGCAAGAAGTCAAGTCATGTTTTGGCTAAAAAAGTTAAATTCGTAGGAACAATAAAGGAATTTGATACTCGCCGCTGTGATTAAACGTCTATTTCAAAAGATAAAGCACTACTGTCATGTTGCTACGAGATACGAACGTTCTGTAACCCATTATTATTCCTTGCTTTATTTGGTTTATTCTGTTATTTGACTTCAGTGATTAAGAACGCCC
>JAYQWJ020000634.1:0-9054 GCA_035829175.2 Candidatus Albibeggiatoa psychrophila | reverse complement strand
CAAATCCTGCCCCCGCTACCACCAATTATTTCTTGCCTTGAAATTTTCTTTATTTGTCTTTTTTGTATTTAAAATCTCTTTTTTATACATTCTCTCAACATAGTCCAACTCCCTAAAAAAATCTAATTTCTTGCTTACGGAACACAGGCATAAGTCTGCTCATTTCTCGTGCAGCAATTTAAAAAACATCTAAATCTACAAGCATCTGTTTAATTGATTATTATTGTGCTTTTCTATGATAATAGCTGTTTAAACTAAGATTCAAATCCTGACCTTGATAATTTCAAATTATAAGCATTATTTTGCTTGTTCTGCGCGATGAATAAAATTAAGACTCAAATTCATCATAATCCAAATAGAATGACTTTACATTGTGAAATACAGTCGGTATAAAGATTTATAGATTTTTTACGATTAATTGGAATCTAATACTATGCTTGTTAAACGTTTTTGGTTTTACCCATTGATACTGCTTAGCCTTGCCGCATGTAGTAGTAATGATAGCTCATCCTCGTCTACCAGCGACAATACAACCACAACACCGACTGTCCAAACCCATACTCTCGTGGGTAAGATTGTTGCTGCCAGCAATACTGCAACTGATATTGATGTCAATGATGTCAATGCGTTAAACAGTTCAAATAATGATTTTGAATCAGCACAACCTATCCCAAACCCAGTTATTTTAGGGGGTTATGTCAATCGCCCCGGTTCAGGTAATGCGGGTAATTCACGTAACAATGGTGATGTTGATGATTATTTTCTGACTTCATTGCAGAAAGGGCAAATCATAAATCTATTTGTTGCCAATGATGATTTATCCGTAAATGACTTGGATTTGGGCTTACTTGATAACAGTGGCAATATCCTCAATGCCTCAGTAGGTGAAGGTGCAACCGAAAGTATTACCGTTCCATCTGATGGCTCTTATTTTATTCAAGTTCATTCGCATCTTGGTGCATCTAATTATGTCTTAAATATTGGGCAAGCGTTACAACAAACCAGTTTAAGCACAACCCCGCGTTTAAGTGATGATATTGTTGTGGGTGATGTTTTGGTCGAATTCAAGCCTGATGATAAAGCATTGACTTATCAAGCATTAAATGCACTAAGTAGCTTTGGTTTAGATTCGCAACACGTCAATACTGACCGCCGTAGTCGTTATCAATTTGATGTTGAAAATACCTTGTCGGCTCAACAATTTAACCGTCCTAATGGCTGTATTACAACTGATTTTGGCGCGACTGAAATTCCTGATGAATTAAAAGGCAAATACACAACCTTGATGTTGGCAAAATGCTTAAGTCGTCGTGATGATATTTTAGCTGCAACGCCTAACTATATTTTAAGCTCCCAAGCAACGCCAAATGACTCGTTTTATCGTTATCAATGGAATTATCAAATGCTGAATTTGCCACAAGCATGGGATACCACCGTTGGCAGTTCTTCAGTGATTGTTGCAGTTATTGATACGGGCGTGTTATTGCGCCATCCTGATTTGCAAGGAAAATTTGCTCAAGGTTATGATTTTATTTCTGATACCAGTGTTTCAATTGATGGTGATGGTATTGATTCCGATCCTGATGACCCCGGCGATCAAAGTGTGGGAGGAAGCAGTTTTCATGGCACTCACGTTGCGGGCGTTATTGGCGCATTGACTAATAATAATGAAGGAATTGCGGGTACGAGCTGGCAAACTAAAATCATGCCGTTACGTGTATTAGGAAAAAATGGTAGTGGTAGTGATTATGGCGTAGAGCAGGCGATTCGTTATGCGATTGGGATTGACAATGACTCAGGCTCAGTGCCGGGGCGTACTGCACATATCATCAATTTGAGTTTAGGCGGCCCGAGTATTTCCTCACGTTTCCAAGCAGTGATTCAACAAGCACGAAATGCAGGTGTGTTTATTGTTGCGGCGGCGGGTAATGATAATTCACGTACTCCTTATTATCCAGCATCCTTACCGGGGGTTATTTCCGTTGCAGCAGTTGATATGAGTCGCAAAAAAGCCTCTTATTCTAATTACAATGAATTTGTAGATATTGCCGCTCCCGGTGGTGACAACACCCCAGATATCAATGGTGACGGTGTGCCCGATGGCATTATCAGTACTATTGGTGATGACAGCACAGGACAAATTAAATTTGAATATTATTCTCTAGTTGGTACATCCATGGCAACGCCACATGTTGCGGGTGTTATCTCACTAATGAAGGCAGTTAATCCAGATTTAACCCCTGAAAATGTCGACGACTTAATTAGTAGTGGTGCGATTACCTCTGATATTGGGACAGAAGGACGTGACACCAGCTTTGGTTATGGTTTACTGGATGCAAATAAAGCTGTATTAGCAGCAGCACAATTTGGACGTGATGACACAGGTATACAAGCCGACCCCGTTCTTGTTGTCACTCCGCAATCACTGAACTTTGGCTCAACTTCAACCACAGCAACCTTAAGCTTAAGTAATGGTGGTAGCGGTACGTTGCAAATCTTAGACATCACAGATGATGCCAGTGGTTATGTGACTGTAAACGGCTTTGGTTTGGGCGACTACGAAGTAAAAGTGAATCGTGGTGGTTTAGAAACAGGCACTTATAGTGGAACAATCAAAATTAGAAGCAATATAAATACGATCAATATCCCTGTTATTTGGCAAGTGAACAATGATATTACCACCCAAACAGGTAATGCAGGTCATCATTATATTTTGTTGATTGACACTGATTCACAAGAAACGATTAAACAAACCTCTGCTTCCTCTTTAGATGGTATCTACGATTTTCGTTTTACCAATATTCTAACAGGTAGTTATCAAGTGGTTGCGGGGACTGACGCGAATAACAACAATGTGATTTGTGAACCCGGTGAAGCATGTGGCGCATATTTAACCTTATCAAGACCAAGTAATATTAACGTTGATGATAGTTATTCTGGTGTCGATTTTAGCACTGGATTTAATGTGAACTTCACTGCCCAATCTGTTGGCTCTAAGAGTCAAGCGCAAGGTTATCAATTATTGCCTTCAGACTTGAAACAAGTGGCTCACTAATATTGCGTAACTTCCAAGCATTAAATTGTTTGGGAGTTTTTTTTGTGATTTTTAAGTCTTGATAATCAATCTGTGGTGCTCAAAAGTAAACGTAAAAAATATAAAAGCCCGATTTAAATGTAGGCTATTTCTTGCATCGAACTCGGTTTTTTTAGGCTGTTTTGTGAATAATTTTGAGCTGAATGATTTGTACTGGATGCTAAGAATATGATGCAATAGGATAATATTAAACCACTTTTATTCGCGCTATTCGGATTAAAAAGGGCTTTCGTCCATAGATTAAACTGCTATAGTGGGCATTTTATATTACAATTCTTGTTAAGTTTGACCAGAAACACAAGGAATTTTGATAATGTTATTACGTAACACACTTTGTACGCTCCTCATCGGGAGTTTTTCTTTTTCTGCTGTGGCTGCAGTAGGCGATCCTAAAGCTTGCTCCAACTACAATAGTTATTATTTTGGAAACCCTTCTGCTGAAGAGCAAATACACTTGGAGTTAATTAACCGAGCGCGTGCCAATCCTGTTGCAGAAGCTAAAATATACGGCTTAAGCAGCGTCACCGAAGGCATTGACTCTAGTAGTTTATCCAGTATCTCAACTCAAGCCATGCAGCCACTGACTTTTAACGTCAAATTATACAAAGCCGCAATCGCGCATTCCAAAGACATGGCGGACAATGAGTATTTTGCGCACAACTCCCAAGGTACGAATAAAACACCTGCTGAACGTGTTGAAGACCAAGGTTATGACTATCTCCGTACGGGCGAAAACCTTGCTTATACCGCAACAACCGCTTCAATTGACAAAGGTGAGAGCAGTATTAAATTACATGGCGACTTGTTTGTTGATGAGGATTATTCCGGTCGTGGACACCGCGTTAATATTTTAAGTCCTAAGTTTAAGGAAGTAGGTATTAGCTTAGCGTTTGGGATTCGTAAAAGTCGTTTTAATAGCTATTATGTGACGGATGATTTTGCCGCATACTTTCCTAGTCGTTGCCACTTTATTACGGGCGTTGTGTACGATGACAATGATAAAGACAATTTTTACACTATTGGTGAAGGTGTGAAAGGTGTCAAGATTACACTTGAAAGTAGCGGTTCAACCGCGACAACTGCAAATGCAGGTGGCTATGGTATTCCTGCCGAAAATGGCACATACAAAGTTACTTTTACCCATAGCACATTAGGTAGCTATTCAAAAACGGTTACAGTCAATGAACAGAATCTAAAGCTAGATGTATTGGCTTCTAAATTTGTAAGTGGTAGTGTTGATACGGGTTCAACAGGTACTGATACGACAACAGGGGATACGGGTTCAACCGATACTGGCACTGTAACTGAATATGCTGTTTCTACTTATGATGTTAATACAACTGACCTATTCATTAAGGCAATGTTTGCGGATGGATTTCCTGATATGTATGACATAGAGGGTGTTTATGCGCCGATTGCAAGCTTGGATACAAGTGACGTAAATACGATTAAAGCGAAAGTTGAGTCAATTACGAAAATTACTGGCAGCGCAGATAACATGACAGCATTTAAATTAACCAGCATTGTGCCTGTTCAGTCATCTAAGATTCGAGGTGCAACTTATACCTTACCTAGCTTGATTAATGTTCATGAATTGCATTTAACTCAAAATGGTGCAGTTGTGAATAAATTAGAAGTCCTGTTTATTTATGTTGAAGCAAATGGTCAGGGCTACTTAGTTATTTATGGTACAAAACAAAAATCTTAATTTTTAGTGCTTAACCAGATAGTTTTAACGGCAATATTATTATCTGGTTTAAGTATGCTAAATCTACTCTTCTTTGCCTCATGTACGATTGATTCTAAACTGCATGGGGCGAACTTATCCACACAAATTGATTTCCCACAAATAATATCAACACATTGTTTATCCTGATAAAATATAGTACAGGAATGCAAAACTTGTTTTGCGAGTAGCAACAGATTGATTCAGTTCTTTTTTTAAAGGACTATCGAATGATGAACCTTCAAGATTAAGCCTTATCAATAACCAAAATCGAGATAATTCAATGACTATCGAGCAAAAAGCTGCAAAATGGTTTCGTATGTCTAATGAGGTTTGGGAAAGACATACTAATCCATGGAGCGTATGGACACGTTATTCAGGACTACCACTATTTATTCTGGCTGTTTGGTCAAGAGTTTGGATTGGCTGGTGGAGTCTTTTAGCTATTGCACTGATAATATTATGGATTTGGATTAACCCAAGAATATTTAACAAGCCAAAATCAATCAATAATTGGGCATCAAAAGCCGTACTCGGAGAACGTATATTACTTGAACAGCCTGAAATTCCTTCACATCATTTAAACACAATTAAAGTTTTAAAACTGATAATGACAATAGGAACGCTGTTAACTATCTATGGCTTAATAATGTTGCATGTTTGGTTAACCGTGCTGGGAACAGTAATTGTTATACTGGGAAAATCTTGGTTTTTAGACCGTATGGTGTGGTTATATCAGGATTTGGCGCAATAGAACAAGCTGTGTGCTTTTTATTTAAACTTGAATATTTAGAGTTGTTTAGGTATTTTTGCATTTTATAGTGGGGTTTTAACAACATTTGTGCTATATTTGACACACTCTATACATTGACTTATTTTTAAGGTTATTAAATCAATATGTTAAATAAAAAAACGCACTATGAAATCTTGGGTCTTGAGCCAGAAGCAAAGCCAAATGACATCAAGCAAGCAGGTCAGCAAAGTCTTGCTATGGTAAAACAGGAACATGAGAAAAAGATTAATAATTACAAAAAAGCATATAGCCTGTTAACACAGAAAAATACAGATGCAGGTTTGCGCCAAAAAGCAGCTAAATTATTGGGTTTGGAGAATGGGCAAGCTGATGTTGATACCGTTCGGGAAATAACCCAAGATGCTTTAAAAACCGCTAAAATACAGTATGAAAGAAAAATAAACGAGATTAAGAGCTCTTTTGCTATATTAGGAAATGATGAAAAGAGGGAGGCCTATGATAATCAACTATTATTGCAACAAGAACAAGCATCGCGACGTGAAAAAGCCAGTAAGAAAGCAAAAATGACTAAAGCACGTAATGAAAAAAAGCAAGGTGGTTTTTTAATCAGACTATTACGTTGGATATTGTTTTTGCTCATCATTGCCGTTTTGGTTAAATTATATTTTGTAAATCAAGTATTTGTTCATCAGTGGTTAGCAAGTATAGGTTTACCTGTTGGCAAGTAAAAATACCGCTGTTTAGCTTCAATAAAGTGCTACTTTAATATGTTATAGACTATATTACTATTATTTTCTGCTTGAAATTTAATTTTTACTGGATTTATATAATATATTCAAGCATTTTTTGTTTTGATTTAGATATGTTTTAAATGCTCTTGTTTACTTAAATTGTTGTCTCTATTCCCTTTATATTCACTAAACTAATCCTTGACAGCCAGTTTAACTGTGTACATCTATCTTTCAATTAGTCCATCCTAATAAATTGTGCAATGCAATATAAGAAGTTTGTTAAAACTACTATTTACAAAACTTATGCTTTATAATAAGATTTTTATACAACTATTAAAAGTAACATATTGATACTAAAAAAGTCTAAATATTAGTTATAACTAATATGTAAAATAAGACTAGACTATAACAAAACATTATGCGTATCATATACAACCTGTAATATATTTAAATCAATAGTTACGAAAACCTACAGAGATAAGCGGTTGAGTATGCTATTAAATGTATAAATATCCTATTATGTTTTACAAGTCACCTGCTCGCAGGTTAAAAATGAAGACTTATTAGGATAGGCAGTGAGGGTAGGTTTACAAAAAAACATTAACTTTAAACCATTTACATCCCTTTTTAGCTATAAACACTTAAAATTACCAACAAAGGAGTATTGCAATGCAACAAGACTTGGTTGAACGTATCAAGAGCAATCCAAAATATGAGGAGCTAGTCAGCAAACGTACTAGTTTCGGTTGGATGCTTTCTATTATTATGTTAATTATTTACTATGCTTTCATTCTCGTGATTGCATTTAATCCTTCAGTATTAGGTACGCCTATTAGTGATGATTCAGTTATTACAATTGGTATTCCTATCGGGATCGCAATTATTGTTAGCGCATTTATATTAACAGGTATTTATGTTGTGCGAGCAAACGGTGAATTTGACCAATTATCAAGCCAAATCAAGGAGGATGCTAAGTGAGAAAGTCTATTTTCGTTTGGTTTGCAGCATTGTTAACCGTCTTTGCTGCAACAGCTGTTATGGCTGGCGGTGCGTTAACTGGTGAAGTTGAAAAACAACCATTAAACATCCCTGCTATTATTATGTTCTTGTTATTCGTTGCGGGTACTTTGGGTATTACCTATTGGGCGGCTCAACGAACTAAAACTGCAAAAGATTTCTATACCGCTGGCGGTGGTATCACAGGCTTCCAAAATGGCTTGGCGATTGCGGGTGACTATATGTCAGCAGCATCTTTCTTAGGTATTTCTGCATTAGTATATAGAAGTGGCTATGATGGCTTAATTTACTCTATCGGCTTCTTGGTCGGTTGGCCTGTCATTTTATTCTTAATTGCAGAACGCTTACGTAACTTAGGTAAATATACCTTTGCTGACGTTGCTTCTTACCGCTTAGCTCAAACACCAATTCGTGCTTTGTCTGCTTTTGGCGCGTTGTCTGTTGTTTTATTATACCTCATCGCACAAATGGTTGGTGCAGGTCAGTTAATCAAATTACTATTTGGCTTACCTTATGAATATGCAGTTTTTTTAGTTGGCATATTGATGATTTTATACGTTACATTCGGTGGTATGTTAGCAACCACTTGGGTACAAATTATTAAAGCAGTATTGTTATTGGCTGGCGCAACGTTCATGGCTGGTGCAGTACTTTATGGTTTTGGTTTCAGCGTCGAAGCAATGTTTGCTAAAGCGATTGAAGTGAAAGGTACTAACGCAATTATGGAACCAGGTGGTTTAGTCTCTGACCCCGTTTCAGCAATTTCATTAGGTATTGCCTTAATGTTAGGTACTGCAGGTTTACCTCATATCTTAATGCGTTTCTTCACTGTTGCAGATGCAAAAGAAGCTCGTAAATCAGTATTTTATGCAACTGGATTCATTGGTTACTTCTATATGTTAACGTTCATCATCGGTTTCGGTGCGATCGTATTAGTATCAACTAACCCAGAATACTTGACTGCTGAAGGTGGTTTACGTGGTGGTAACAATATGGCTGCGATTCACTTAGCTCATGCGGTTGGTGGTGACATCTTCTTAGGCTTTATCTCAGCGGTTGCGTTTGCAACTATTTTAGCGGTTGTTTCTGGCTTAACCTTAGCGGGTGCATCTGCCATTTCTCATGATTTATATGCAAGTGTATTCAGACGCGGTAACGTAAACGAAGCACAAGAAATGCGTATTTCCAGAATGGCTACTGTCGTTTTAGGTGTTTTGGCTATTTTCCTTGGTATTGCGTTTGAGAAACAAAACGTTGCATTCATGGTTGGTTTGGCATTCGCGATTGCAGCAAGTGCTAACTTCCCAGTATTGTTCTTATCAATGTACTGGTCTAAGTTAACAACTAATGGTGCATTCTTAGGTGGTTTATTAGGCCTATTAACCGCAATCGTATTAGTGGTAACAGGTCCTATCGTTTGGGTTGCTATCTTAGGTAACGAAGAAGCATTATTCCCATACAAATATCCAGCCTTATTCTCTGTTTCAGTTGCATTTGGTGGTATTTGGTTGTTCTCTATCTTGGATAATAGTGAGCGTGCTAAAATTGACCGTGCAGGATTTGAAGCGCAAAATGTTCGTTGTCAAACGGGTATTGGTGCTGAAGGTGCGAGTCACTAATCTGAGACTAAGCGAACAATTATCTTAACAAAAGATTGTTAGTTCCTAAAAATCCTCCGTGAACCAAAAGTTTGCGGGGGATTTTTTTTATTTTCCTTTCAAATACACATCAT
>JAYQWJ020000633.1:0-8701 GCA_035829175.2 Candidatus Albibeggiatoa psychrophila | reverse complement strand
TTATGCTTTATTCTACAATCAACTGGTATATTGTATTAACTCAGCAAATTATTATTGGACGCAAAAAATCTTAAAAGCCGTTAGAAAATAGCTTGTAAGATAATTTATTGTCACAACAAAAACATCACCAAATCACATCTATCTAAAATTGTGCGCTCAGTTTTAACCATGCGCTACGACCTGCTTCATTGACTCGAATGGCTTCAGGATTGAATGGGTCAGCATTGGCGCGGTTGACATGATAAGCGTAGGTTTTATCAAACACATTGTCTAAACCGATTTGTATTTGAACTGTTTTTGCCACCTGATAACGCGCATGTAAATCCAATACGGCAAAGCCTGCTGTTTCACCTGCATCCAAACCACTTTGAGCATCAAATCGAGTCTGATTCACTGCCAAACGTAATAAACTGCCAACAGCCCATTGTGTCTTTTCATAATTTAAACCAAACGTCATTTCTAACGGTGCAATTCGCGCCAAAGGTCTGCCATCACTTGTATTATCAGCATGAGTATAAGCAAGTCCTAGAGATTGAGTGACATATTGGTTGAGCTTAAATTGTGCATCCAATTCCAAACCATATAAACGCGCGTCCACATTACGATAAATAGACGCATTATCCTGCTGCAAAATACCTGCTTGTCCTAACGCTTTATCGCGCAAAATAAAATCGCTGACACGGTTATAAAACACGCTGCTTGCCAATTGATAGCTTGCCTGTTGTAGGGTAAAACCTAAGTCCAATTGATGATGTTTTTCTGGCTTAATTTCAGGATTGCCAATCCAACGTAACGCGCCATTGGCACTATTAGAAGCCATAAAACGTTCTGTCACGTCAGCGGTACGAACCGTGCGACTCAAGCCTAAAAATACTGAGCCTGATTCAAAATTCTTTTCATAGCGAATCAAACCCCCAATATTATTTTCATCTTGTTCATCAGCGATATGCCCATAATATTTGCTGAATAAATTGTTGGGCGTGACTCCACCTTGTGCTGCTTGATTGGCTTTATCTGCATTAGCGGCGATTCGGTCATAACGTAAACCCACAGTTAACATGTCCATCTCAGCAATCGGCAACACATATTCCGCAAATAAACCCAGTTGTTGCACCGAAGTATCCGCCCACATAAAAGACTGTTCTGTTGTTAATGTACTTGCGGTCGGCTTGTCTGCATAACGAATTGCATCGCGTTCATTTTGTTGATAATCAAGCCCTAAAGTCATCAAAGCTTGTCCCACATCCAAGTCATAACTTAAACGACCGCCCAATGTTTTTGAGCTGGATGCTGTGAGCATTTTCATTGGCGCGGATAAAGGACGTAGGGAAAAATTATCCATAATATGGTCAACATCAGAATAATAGGCGTTGGCTTTTAAACCTTGTTGCTGTAGGGAAAGACGAAAAATATTATTATCACTTTTGGGTGAATCCATGCCCGCACCTGCAAATAACATATCATCTTCACGAATTGCTTCGGCACTGAATTCAAGTTTAGTTTGCCGATTTGGTGTATAGCCCGCACCGAGATAAGCCGATTGAGTGCTAAAACCTGAACGTACTTCACGCCCATCACCATCTTCATAATTATCCGCATCCGTATAATTGACCATACCACGAATATAGCCTAGCTTTGAACCTGTCGCCGCATCCAAACCTAATGACTGAGTATTGCTATTACCTTGATAAGCTAAATTGGCTTTGAATCGAGTATTTTTATTTTCAAATTGAGGCGCTTGGCGTTCAAATTTAACCGTTCCGCCACTGCCGCCATGTCCATCTAAAACCGATTGCACCCCTTTAATCACGGTGATTTTATCGTAATTATCCATGCTCGCATAACCACTTGGAGGATCCATCCGATTTGGACAGCCACCAAAAGTATAGGCATTATCTAAAATGATATTTAAACGATTTTGATTTTGACCACGAATCATAGGATCAATGCCATGACCACCCATTCGAGTGCCCGATACACCTGTGGTATTGCGTAAAAAATCACCGCCACCCACAGCAAATGTAGGCTCTTGTTCCACAACTTGCTCAATTTGATTAGGAATGAGCACAGAATCTTCAACGGATATTTCAGGTAAATAAATATCTTGGGCAAACACAGCTGGTGCAATTAAAAAAAGTAATGATGGCATTATTTTCATTTTTTCTCCCCCGTACAAAAAAATAATCCAATGCAACCTTGAGGCGAGGCAGGCATTGGATCATGAGGCAACTTTCAACAGTTTTGCTCTATATAGCAGGGGATATGCCAAGTATTTTTACCTTTAAATATAAATAGTTATGAATTTTTGTGATTTTAAAGTGTGTGATATGACGCAGTGTTGGGTGATTTGACTGGGTGATTTGGTTACCAAAAAAGGGGGGAATGGTGCTTGTGTAGTAAAGGAGTGCAAAACTGGTTTTGCAAGTAAAGCAATTAATGTAGGGTGAAATAGGTACACCGAAAAAATCAATCGTTATTGATGATATTCCGTACCATATTCCACCTTTTTTAAGCTACTATTCAGCGGTGGGGTTTGGTGTAAAACACTGCGCTATTCCACCCTACTTCTGCTGTTATAACTTATCTGCATAACGTGAGTTAATAAGTCCGATGAACTGAAAAATGCGCTAATGCCAATAATGCTTGTTTATATTCAGAATCAGGAATAGGTTCTAAAGCATTCACTGCCAAGTCAGCTTCTTTTTGTGCCGCCTCCATCGCCAAATCAATCGCAGGTGTGGCACGAATTGCCGCAATCACATCATCAATATATTCCTTGCCGCCATTGGTAATCGCATCGCGTAGAATTTTTTGTTGTTCTGGAGGGCTTAAACGTAAAGCGTAAATCAAGGGTAAAGTTGGTTTTCCTTCAACTAAATCATCACCAATATTTTTACCAATATCTTCAGAACTTGAGCCATAATCTAAAGCATCATCAACGATTTGAAAGGCTGTTCCCAAGTGCATCCCGAAATCAGACACGGCAGTTTCATATTCCTCGGAATGATTACCAATGACTGCGCCAAGTTGTGCGGCGGCTTCAAACAGTTTGGCGGTTTTAGAACGAATCACTTGTAAATAATCATCTTCGGTAATATCTGGCTCGTGACAATTCAGTAACTGTAAAACCTCTCCTTCTGCAATCACATTGGTTGCATTGGCTAAAATGTCCATGACACGCATATCACGCACGCCAACCATCATTTGGAATGAGCGCGAATACAAGAAGTCACCCACAAGTACACTGGCTTCATTGCCCCAAATATTATTGGCGGTTTCTTTACCTCGACGCATGTCTGAGGCATCAACCACATCATCGTGTAATAAAGTTGAAGTGTGAATAAATTCAATCACTGTTGCCAAAGTAATGTGATGTTGACCTTCATAATTTAAAGCTCTAGCACAGAGCAGGTGCAACATAGGGCGCAACCGTTTGCCACCACTATTGATAATGTAGTGGCTGATTTGGTTAACCAACACGACATCGGAACGTAGACGAGTACGAATTAATTCATTGACCGCCTGCATATCATCACTGATAAGGCGTTGGATAGCTGCAACATCCATCATGATTGTAGTATTTTGTCCTAGTTAGTGGTAGGGTGAGCGTTTTGCTATATTTTAATTATGACGAGCCAAACATTCATTATTTTAGGTAGTTTCAATGCGTTTTTAGCTGTAGCACTGGGTGCTTTTGGCGCACACGGATTAAAGCCCATATTATCCGAAAGCTTGATGGCAGTTTATCAAACAGGTGTACAATATCATAGCCTGCACGCGCTAGGGTTAATCAGCATTGGCATCTTAGCACAAAAAGCCGAAAATTCATTATTTCTTAAATTATCAGGCTGGTTATTATTTGCGGGGATTATACTTTTTTGTGGTAGTTTATATGCGCTGGCTATCACGGAAATCCGCAAGTTGGGTATTATCACACCTTTTGGCGGAATCTGTTTTCTATTAGGCTGGCTGAGTTTAACCGTTGCAGCTTATCGAGACTGTTAATTCCATCGTTTCCTCAAGCAATTTTATCGATTGATTTGCGACGACGTTGGTACGTCTACGACACATTCCACGCAATGCGTGGAACGAGAAAAACTGGCTGTGCAAAAATAATTTATTCTGATGGAAAAACACCCGTTGATAAATATCTATCACCTCGGTCACACACGATAACCACAATAATGGCATCATTGACTTGCTGAGATAATCTCAATGCAGCAGCCACCGCGCCACCCGATGAAATGCCGCCTAAAATGCCTTCTTGTTTGGCTAACTGTCGAGTAGTTTCTTCTGCATCTTGCTGATTAACATCAATAATTCTATCCACCCGCGAAGCATCAAAGATTTTAGGTAAATATTCTTGTGGCCAGCGACGAATACCGGGAATGCTTGCGCCTTCAGCAGGTTGTACCCCGACAATTTCAACCGCAGCACTTTGTTGTTTCAAATAACGCGATGTACCCATAATCGTACCCGTTGTTCCCATAGAACTGACAAAATGAGTTACTTTACCTTGCGTATCACGCCAAATTTCCTCACCTGTAGATGTATAATGAGCTAGCGGATTATCTGGATTATCAAATTGATTCAGAATTCGACCCTTGCCTTCAGCCTCCATTTTAATCGCTAAATCACGCGCACCTTCAATCCCTTGTTCCTTAGTCACCAGAATGATTTCAGCCCCATAAGCTTTCATCAACATTTTGCGCTCAACACTCATATTTTCTGGCATAATCAAAATCATACGATAACCTTTCACCGCCGACACCATCGCTAAGGCAATGCCTGTATTACCACTGGTGGCTTCAATTAAGGTGTCGCCCGGCTTAATATCACCGCGCAACTCAGCTTGTTGAATCATGCTATAGGCTGGACGATCTTTAACTGAACCTGCGGGGTTATTGCCTTCTAACTTTACCAATAGCGTATTTTTTGGATTAGGGTTTAAACGCTGCAAGCGGACTAAAGGGGTATGACCAATATGTTGTTCTATCGTAGGAAAGTCCATCATCTATTATGTCTCGCATCTGGCTTAATAAAATAATTTTATAGCATATTTAGAGTGGCTTAGATAGGTTTTCAGCAAAAGATGTTTTAATTCAAGCGGTTTTTTATATATTCTAAAACGACTTGGCTTATGCTTATCTCGCTTGTAAGTTTATTTAAAATGACTCATATTGTAAGCCTATAACTATTTTGTATTTTGCTATTAAATTAAACATTTTTTAATACAATTGTGCATTGCTAATTCAGGACTGACTTGATAAATTAGCTGGTTAAGATTTTACTCTATTGTATTTTAAGGAGCACCCAATACCTCATGGCACGTTTAACTGTTGAAGATTGTTTAGATCATGTCGATAACCGCTTTAATTTGGTGTTGTTAGCCAGCAAACGCTCGCGCCAAATTTCAATGGGTGCAGCATCGCTTGTCCCAGAAGAAAAAGATAAACCAACGGTAATCGCCTTACGTGAAATTGCAGAAGGCAAAATCACTCAGTATGGTACTGATAAATCTGGAGGCAAGGTCAAATAAGTTATGCCTGACTCGCCATCGATAGGACCTCCACGTCTCTATATTAATGATTTATGCCAACTACTTGAAAGTTATCTTCCACAAGAACAAGTTCAAGAAGTGTACCGCGCTTATGCCTTTGCAGAAAGAGCACATCAAGGGCAGGTTCGCCGTTCAGGTGAGGACTTTATTCATCACCCTATTGCGGTTGCTTATAATTTGGCACAACTTCACATGGACATGGAAGCACTATCGGCTGCATTGCTACATGATGTTATTGAAGATACAAGTAACAGCAAAAAAACAATTATTGATGAATTTGGCGAGACAGTTGCGGAATTGGTTGATGGTGTAAGCAAGCTTAATCGGATGGAATTTGAAACCCGCGAGCAAGCTCAAGCTGCCAGTTTCCGTAAAATGGTATTGGCGATGAGTCGTGATACTCGGGTGATTATTGTTAAATTAGCCGACCGTTTACATAATATTCGTACAATTGGCGTGATGAAAGCAGATTCCAAACGACGTATTGCTAGAGAAACTCTTGATATTTATGCACCGATTGCCAGCCGTTTGGGTATGAATAATGTGCGCTTAGAATTGGAAGATTTAAGTTTTGCCGCTTTATATCCATTACGCTACAAAATAATTAAAAAACGCTTGGCACGAATTAGAGATAAACGTGAAGAGCATTTCAAATCTATTCATGAAGCACTACAAAAACGCTTAGAAACCTATGACTTATCCTATTTAGAAATTCAAGAACGTAATAAGCATCCGTATACCATTTATAAAAAAATTCGAGAATCTAAACAACTAATACCAGCCAGTAAATACCGTACTTTTCAGCAAGTTACCCGTTCTTATGGTTTTCGAGTAATTACTGATAGCGTGGATAATTGTTATCGTGCATTGGGCGGCATACATAGTTTATATAAACCCGTGCTTGGTTGTTTTAGTGACCACATATCAATTCCCAAACTCAATGGTTATCAATCATTGCACACCATTGTTTTAAGTTCAGAATCGGGTCGCCAAGGTCAACAACTTGAAGTACATATTCGTACTCAGACCATGCACGAATTAACTGAATACGGCGTGGCGGCGTATGGTTTATATAATCGATTGGACACACAAAATCAGTATAGTGCCGGTATTGAGCAAACTCGTGAACGGGCTGCAGCTTGGATTCAAGGTTTAGTTGATATGCAGAAAAATGTGGAAGATTCGCTGGAATTTATTAATCATGTCAAAAGTGATTTATTGCCAGAAGAAGTCTATGTTTTCACACCAAAAGGACATATTCAGCAATTACCAAAAGGTGCGACGGGTTTAGATTTCGCTTATTCGATTCACAGCGCGGTGGGCAATCGGTGTATTGCGATTAAAATTGATGGTCATTATGCGCCACTGTATGAAACACTCAAAAGCGGTCAAACTATTGAAGTATCTACCACAGAATGGGCGCGTCCTAGTCCTGATTGGCTAGATTTTGTCATTAGTGCCAAAGCACGGAATCATATTGTCCATTATTTAAAAAGCCAGAATGCCAGCAAAGCAATTGATTTAGGAAAACGCCTATTAAGTAAACAATTATTGAAATATGGCTTATTCGCTGATGGGGTGGAAGAGTCGCAACGTGAGTATTTAGCACAATATTTTAAAGTAGACAGTTGGGATAATTTGTTAAAAGAGATTGGTTTGGGCAATTTGATGGCAATTGTGGTTGCAAGCCATTTTGATTCTGATGAAGATAAATTGTCAGAAGATTCTGAACACTCAATGAAACCGCTTATGATTACGGGTGATGAAGGACGCGTGGTTACATTTTCACGTTGTTGCCATCCTATTCCGGGTGATGACGTGATTGGTTATCCTTCCGCAGGCAAAGGGATTGCGATTCATACCAGTCAATGTAAAAACATGATGACAACCCGCCATACTCAGCCCGAAAAATTTTTACTTGTGACATGGAGCAATGAAATTAAAGGTGAGTTTTTAGTCAATATACAAGTAGAAGTGCGGCATGAACGTGGGGTTTTGGCGCAAATTAGTGCCTTGTTAGCCGATATGCACGTTAACATTGAAAATATTTCTAATGAGAACAAAGATGGCTTATTTAGTATTTTGCGGTTGTGCCTTGCAGTCAATAACCGAAAACATTTAGCCAATATTATGCGGGCTTTGAAAGGCTTATATATTGTCACTCGTGTCCAACGTTGCAAAAATTAAATGTTATTTTTATGGCTATTTTGTCAATAAATTGGAAAAGTCAGCTGTTTTCATGATTTTTAATAACGGTAGTGATATAACTTATGGTGCAGAAGTAAAAAACTTGTTTTGCAAGTAGGCTTTAAATTTTTACAGCACTACCAAAATAGAGTCTCTCTTAAGCATTTAATCAAAAGATATTCTGAGAATAAGAGTTTGTCTGTGCGCTATCTGTTCAACAATAAATATTTGAATGATTAAGAAAAACGGCAATATTCAATTTTGCATAAGCTGTCTTTTTTGATTTGGGCATAAGACATTTTGCTGTTTCTGAATGTCATCAATACGGTGCTTAAATGCGGCATAAACTGGCACACTCAGCATCATAATCATGATTAAGGCTTCAATGCTTTATGGAAATCTCAAAAGGTTTGCGGTATAGTCTGCATGAGATTTTTTGCTGTAAATAACATGGAAATAGACAATGTATCTACCTAAAGTCATTTTATTAATGGTTTTATTTCTATACTTACCATTGAGCCATGCTGACCAAACTTATGGACCTCTGCGTAATGGTGAGACACTGTGGACAATCGCTCCCAAAGTCAAACCCAGCGATACGATTACCCTCCATCAAATGATGGTCGCACTACTCCAAGCCAACCCTCATGCGTTTCGTATGTCTTGTAATATCAACTCTTTAAAAATCAAGCAAACATTGAGGATTCCTTCGCTCACTGAAATTGAAAAACTGACGCACAAAAAAGCATTAGCCCTTTATAACGAGCAAAATGCAGCGTGGAAAGCATTTAGAAAGCAAGGGGTAAAAATTGAATGTAAAGAGGATGTAACAGACAGCGCAGAAATAGCTGAACCAACGCCAGAAAATACGCTTGTTGCAATGAATACGCAGTCTGCTAAAGAAGTGGTTGTGGTTGATGACGGAGTGAATTTACCCAAACTGTCGCCACCGAT
>JAYQWJ020000632.1:0-3640 GCA_035829175.2 Candidatus Albibeggiatoa psychrophila | reverse complement strand
ACTAAAGCCATCTGCCACCCATCAATTAACCCACCACAATATTGACTAATTTCTTAGGTATAACAATCACTTTCCGCACGGTTTTATCAGCAGTGAATTTAACTTCTAGGAATCAATCCACGTAGTGCATTATTAACCGCATCAGAACTTTTAAAGTAAGCCGCAACATCTGGCGCAAGCATCACCGCACCTTCTTCAAGTGTAAAATAATGGGTTTCTACTGAACCATCATCTTTATAGATATTGACTTGATGTCCTTGAATATAAGCTTGATGATATTTGCCTCGTATCCCTTTTTTATTTAAAAAATTATATTCTGGTAACATCTCACTTGCTTCTTTAGCTTTCATAATATGTTCTCTCTTGTGTCGTTGCTGGTTTACGACTACTGATAATTCTACCTAGGAATATTTGCAGCTTGGATATTTTTACTGATAATTAATTTTAATTAACTAACCCTCAACAAGTACCTCATATTATTAGATAATATATTTTTTCTGTAATAGCTTATAATATTAAAGTATTTTTTAGTTTTAAAGTAAAAATCAGCTTAAACTATGAAGATAAATAAAAAGATTAATAATGTAATAATTTATTGATTTAAAATGTTTTTTAAGTTATATTCTAGATGTCTTAATTAAATAAGCAGGTAGGTTTTTATGAAAAAAATTACTCCTATTTGGCATTCTCTTTTGCTGAAACATACAGCATTAGGGATACTTGCCATTTTTGTAACGACAGTTAGTCCACTAACTTATGCTATTAGCAGTGAATTACTTGCTTCTCAGGTACTTCATGTTAACTGTAATGGCAACTTTGATGATCAAAGCTCTCTAGGGCACACTATTGAAAATCAAGGTGTCACTCTTACGACGGACAAATTTGGTTATCGTAATCAAGCTTGCTTTTTTGATGGTTATGACTATTTGAAAATATCCAATAATCCCGCTTTTAACTTGTCAAATATGACGATTAGTGCATGGGTTTTTGTAGATGAATCTCATAATGGTGGAGATAGACGCGCTGTTGTTTCAAATTATGCTGGTGGTGGTAATGCACAACATTATGGTGTTCATATTGATGATAATGTTGTACAAGCATTTTATGATGATGGCAATCAGATGAAAGGCGCAAAAGACACGGGTGGTACGTCTTTTCTTGATGGAAAGTGGCATCATGTTGCAGCTGTTTTTGAGGGTGGTGTCAATACTAAAATCTACGTTGATGGCGAACCTAAGCGTCAATCTTCTGGTGTAATGCCAGCAACCATTACTCCTACAGGAGATTTGTATATTGGGCGTGGTGGTAACGACGAAGGGTTAGAAGAAAGATGGATTGGTAGTCTTGATGATATCCGCATTTTAAGTCAAGCACTGACTGATGATGAAATTAATTTATTGTCCGCTACAATTGACTTGCCTACAGGTCAAACTTTTACACCTATTGCAACACCAACTACAGGTAGTGAAAATACACCTTTCTTACTAGATAATGCTTATGTTGATGATTCATTCTTAGTAACACCAAATGATGATGGTAGTTTTTCTGTAAATAAGTTTATTGATGCGCGTGGAACAAGAGCCGATAATGCAAATGACTTTGATTCTTCTACCTTGAACATTAAAGATGGAGAAATGACTATCATTGATGAGACTATGCCCGGAGTGACAGGTCATCTCAATTTATTTGGTGATTTAGAAATTACTGATGAAAATATTCCAGATTTAAAATTAACAATGCCCCGTGGTTCTAGTCAGTTTATTTTCCAAAGTATTTCTAATCCTGAAATTACAGTAGAGTCAACGGGTGAAGGCTTGAAAATTCGAGATTCAAGTAATCCTGATGTCATTGCTGTGCGTGATGCCAATGGCGATATTATGATTGTTGATGAAGAATCTGGAGTAGCAGGTTTTATTGATGAAAATGGTAATGCCGTTCTAAAACACCCTGATTATCCTAATCTTGAAATAAGCCTTAATATTCATGATACTGGTGATAGTTATGTTATTACTGATACTGAAACAAATGATTGTATTGAAGTATCAATTGATAGCGAAGGTAATTTAAGAAGTCGGAACGCACGATTTGGTTTTGGTGATATAGTTGATACAGTTAAAAATGTAGCTAGTGGTATTGGAGGAACTGTAAGTAGTGGTATAAGCAAGCTATTTGGCAGTGGTTCAAGCGGCATTGGAGGTCTTGTCAGTAAAGGCGTTAGTAAAATTGCCTGCTTCTTCAAATGTAACCCTGTTGGTAGTGTTATTTCTAACGTAGTTAGTGGAGGTAAAAGTCTTGCTAGCAAAGCTTCTGGTTTTCTCAGTAAAGCTACTGGCTTCCTTGGTAAATTTTCTAGTTTCATTAGCCCTGTCATCAGCATTGGTACTATGATTTTTGATAAAATTTTTGGCAATAAGAAGTACAAAGAGGCTATCAAAAAACTAGAAGGGCAAGTGAAAGGATTGCAAAATCAAGTACAGACACTTCAAGCTACTGTTCAACAGCAAGAAACAACGATCTTAGAGTTGAAACAACAAAATGCAACTTTAGAAGAAAAAGTCAATAACTTAGAAACAATCATTGCTCAACAAGCTGAAATGTTGAAGCAGCAGGGTGAACAGATTGCAATTCTTAACGATAAAGTTAACTGGCTTGAAGCTGAGTTGGCTCGTAAAGATGAAATTATTGCAGCCAGAGATGCACGCATTGAGGAGCTAGAAAAACGCCTTGAAGACTTAGAAAGAAACACACGCGATGCCAAAGATGATCTTGATGATGATATTCCCGATGATGGAGAGCCCATTAGAAGTCGTCTTCGTGGTAGAGACCTCAGAAGTTCTGTACAAAATGAGTGTAAATCACCTGTTTTGCCAGCATCTTGCCAAGTCTATGGTGTTCAAGATGAAGGCTTAAATGACTCTATTTTCTTCTTTAACAACCCTGAAACTCACTCAATTGATCAATTGGGACAAACTTGTGTAGGTTGCGATATTGAATCTATGGCGATTCATCCTGTGAGTGATAAAATATACTTAGGTTCAGGAGATGACGCAGAAGGACATCCTAATGGTCACTTGTACAAGTTAGATGCACAGACAGGTCAATTACAATCAGTTGGTAACACTGGTTTTGATGACATCAGTGGTTTGACATTTGATGACAATGGAACATTTTGGGGTTGGGCTAAATCTGATGGATTGGTGACAATTGATATTGAAACTGGTGAAGCTACGTTACAATCTGCCTCAACAGTTGAGTTAGCTGACTTGACTTGGGACAACAATTATCAAGTTTTATATGGTGTTGTTGGCAAAGAGTTATGGAGTTATAACCCTGCTAATGATGTGATTACGCAACTATGTAGTAATTTGCCTAATAAAACAGAAGCAGTGAAAATCTTACCTTTAAGCTTATCTCCAGCAGGTATTGTTTGGACAGCTTCTCACAACAATAGTCAAACTCAATTACAAGCATACAAAATTGACACATGCGAAGCATTAGTTGATTTTAACTTGTCAATTGGATTCGACGACGTTGAAGGTATTGCGACACCTGTAGGTGCGTGTACTCAATAATCTATTAATCAAATCAGGTAAGCAGTATCACTTTTGATATTGCCTACCTGTTTCAATTAACCCACCAC
>JAYQWJ020000631.1:0-10870 GCA_035829175.2 Candidatus Albibeggiatoa psychrophila | reverse complement strand
ATTATATGATAGACTAAAACAATCTTAAACAGACTTAAAGAAAATGGTTTATGGGTGATTTTAATTCTATTCAACAAATTGCAATCTGGATTTTACCCGTCTTATTTGCAATCACATTACACGAAGCCTCCCACGCGCTTGCAGCGTATAAACTAGGCGATAAAACCGCTTATCAGCAAGGTCGCTTAACATTAAATCCCATCAATCATATTGATCCCGTTGGTACACTTGCCATTCCAGCCTTGTTAATCGCCGTAGGTTCACCATTCCTATTTGGTTGGGCAAAACCCGTTCCCGTTAATTGGGGCAATTTGAATAATCCAAAACGCGATATGGCATTGGTTGCATTAGCAGGTCCTATGTCTAATTTATTTATGGCAATTTTATGGGTTATTGTCATCAATATTGGTTTATTGTTAGCCAATTCATGGCCAATGGCAGAATTTCTTATTTACACAGGACAAGCAGGTGTTATTATCAACCTTGTTCTAATGATACTCAATTTATTACCGATATTGCCTTTAGACGGTGGTCGTATTCTATTTGGCTTGCTACCACATCGCTTAGCATATAAATACGGTCAATCAGAATCTTATGGCTTTTTTATTCTTATAGGATTACTTGCAACAGGCGTATTAGGCAAAATCATGATGCCGCTGATAGAAATAGCTTATGCGGGTCTTATGCTGCTCATTATCGTTTAAATTTCAAATGAATAAAATCAAAAATCACAAACTTGTTTTACATTGGTGCTTAAGTTGCTTAACATTTGCACAAATTACTTTAGGTATGTTGACATGTTGTTGACCCATCATTCTCATCAAAATATACAAACTATTAGTTTAGATGGCAGCCTAACGCATACTTACGCTTCCAGAATTCGCCATCAGCTCACCCAGATTATTGAAGAAACATCGCCTTTTGTGATACTGAATTTAGAAAAACTACAATATGCAGATGCACGTGGTATCTCTACTTTTATTACCGCCGCCAATGTTGCCAAAAGCCATCATGGTGAATTGGTTTTGCTTAATATAACGCCTGCCTTACGCACTATTATTGAGCTAACGCGGCTGCATCATGAAATACGCATTTTTGCAGATAAATTAGCGGCATTTGAAGATTTACAACAAAAAGCACTTAACCTTAAATAACAAAACGACTACAAAGTTTAGCTATAATGCTCAAGAGATTGATTTATCTAACATTGATTATTATCAGTTTAGCAGCTTGCGCACCGTCACCTGTTATAATTCCTGATAACTTCAAACCCTCATCACAAACCATACAACCAGAATCCAGCTCGCCTGAAGTATTGTCTGCTTTTCAAGAAGAATTTTTTGCGGATGATACTGAAGTGTCTGGCTATTTTATTGGTGCAGGTGATGAATTAAGTGTTGAAGTATGGGGCTATCCTGAATTGTCGGGTAAACATGTGGTAGGGCCTGATGGCGTGATTACGTTGCCATTGATAGGTAGTTTTGAAATTACAGATTTAACTCGAGAACAAGCCGCACGCGCGGTTCGTCAAAAACTAACAGACTCTTATTATGCTGATTTATCGGTGACAGTACGGGTCAATGAATATGCTTCAAACCGAATTTTAATGTTAGGTCGAGTGCATAAACCCGGTTCTATTAAATTTGGCATGACCGCACCCACTTTGTTAGAAGCGATTGCATTAGCGGGTGGCACAACCATTCCAAGCAAATTATTATTACCGGGTGAAACCTTGCCGTTTACACGTTGTGCGATTTTTCGAGGTCGAGATAAGATTGTGTGGTTAGATTTAGAGCCGCTATTGATGGGGCAAAATTTAAATCTAAACCTAAAATTAAAACGTAATGATATTGTGTATATTCCAGAATTGCGTGAACGATTGGTCTATGTGTTAGGCGCGGTCAATAAACCGGGTGCATTTCCACTGACTGCCAATACGTCATTTTTGGAAATGTTAGCCAAAGCGGGAGGGCCTTCGCGTGATGCTGCCCCGAGTAAAATTAATATCATTCGCCCTAGTGAAAAAATTAATACCGCGATTGATTTAGATGATTTGCTCAGTGGCGACAATAAAGTCAATCTCAGCTTACAAGAAAATGACATTATTTATGTGCCAACTAATATATTAGCAAAAGTCAATTATGCGTTTGGGTTTTTAAATCCATTCAGCCAAATGTTAGGTATTTATGCTGATATTGAATCGATTCGAGCCAATCGCAGTTTACGCAGTATTGACAAAGAAAATGCACGACTTGAAGATGAAAAAGAACAGCTCCAAGTACAACAGCAAGAACTTGAACAAAGTCAAATTTTAGAATAAGTAGTATGACATGGGTTATCAATTTCACAGCTATTTAGGTTGATTTGCTAGTGTATTCGGCATAATCATCTATTGACTGTTTATCCTATTTAAAATTTTTAAAAATAAGACTGCAACTATGGCATCGGAAAATTCACCTGTACCTGCGAGTAACTTTAACCCTGTAATGAGCTTATTACGCTATAAATGGTTATCGTTATTCTCGTTGCTATTGATTGGTGTATTCGGTTTTTTTATTTTGCAGCAAAAGACCAGTGTGCCTAATTATACTGTTCATGCAAAATTACTTATTTCCCCTAAATTCGTCAACAATTTAACTGCTGACCGTAGTTTTAATTTGCTTGGAAATCAATATTTTTTATATGTTGTACAGCAAGAAGACCTAATTAAACGGGCAGATACCTTACAAGAAACCTTACGCCAACCCGAAGCGGCCAAATATTGGTTACATCCAAATGAAGCAGTTGAATCAGGCGCGGTGCGTTTACGAATGCGTTTAAGCACAAGTAGTAAGCCCCGTAAAAATCCATTTATTACCGTCTCATTGAGAAGCCCTAAACCCGATGGTCTTGCAATCGTATTGAATACTTTACTTAAGGTTTATACGAAAAAATCGCAGCAAGAATATTTTTATGATAGTACGGGACGCATTCAACGCTTATTAACCCGCAAAGAGCAATTATTAGCAGCGATTGAACAAAAACGAGTTGAGCGCAATAAAATTGCAGAAGATTTAGGCGTGACAACTTTTAGCGGCACAGTTCTAAATCCTTATGACCAAATCCTTATTGACAGTAACAAAGCATTCACCCGCGCAAGAAGAAGTAGGGTTGAAGCTGAAGCAAGATTTAAAGCTTTAGACGAACGGCTTGGTTATAAAAGTCAATCGGCTTTAGACACTATGGTTGAGGCAGAATTAAACAGCGATCCTGTATTAAAAAGCGTTAAAACCAACTTGATGCGCAACCGTTCAGAGCGACTTGCTGAAGTCTTTGGCATGAAATCAACTCACCCTGAGCGACGGCGTGCGGATAAAGATGCGGCTGAAATTGATAAATATTTACAACAGACTGAGGCGGATTATGCTAAAAATACCCGTCGGCGGATTGTACGTGACCATCAATCCAGCGTGTATCAAGCCAAGCAAATTGAACAAGCATTAGCGGATGAAGTCACGCGCCAAAGTGAATTAGCAACCCAATATTCCAATCGTTATAACCAAGCTTTAGTGATTACCAAAGAAATTGAGCGTACAGAAAAACAACTCACTGCCATTAGCGATAGAATCGACTTTTTAGCTTTAGAATCAGAAGCTCCGGGTTTTGTTCGTATAGATACAGAAGCGAAAATCCCGCGAGTGACTCAAGGCGGTAGCAACAAAAAATTAATCGTTTTACTTGCAGGTTTGGCTTTTGCGCTGAGTATTGGTGTACCTATTTTATTGGATGCTTTAGACCGTCGCATACGTTCACCCAGTGATATTCATAGAATACTAGGCTTCCCACCGCTGGCTTGGGTTTTAGAGCAAAAAGATAAGCAAACTCAACAGTTATCATTAGATAATTTACGTCGTCTGGCACTGGTTTTAGAACGTGATAAAAAAGGGCATAAAACCTTATGTTTCTCACTGACTTCTGTTAAACCCGGTGGCGGAACTAGCACTTTAACTTTAGAATTAGCCCGAATGTTAACTCAGCTTGGGATTAAAACACTGGCAGTTGAGTTGAATGCGTTTAAACCTGATAACCGTTTTGTTGGGACGCAAACACAGGGTTTAACTAATATTTTAACCAGTGAACATTTAGTTTTGAGTCAATTGCAAAATTTGATTGTGCCTGCAACATCGACGTTGCCCGATCGTTTACCTGTGGGTAATCAACACAGTGACCATTTAGTGACTTACGGTCGTTTGCCTGAAGTATTAGAGCATTTGAATGGATACTATGATTTGATTTTAATCGATAGCCCACCTATTTTGTTATCAGCCGATGCCGAGTTGTTAGGCGAAGTCTCAGGCGGCGTATTGCTCGTCATTGAAGCCAATAAAGTGAACCCCGGTGAATTAAAACGTGCAGCGCATTTGCTTGAACGCTTAGACCCTCCTGTTGTTGCCGCCGTATTAAATCGTGTCAAAGCCTTTAAAGGTGGCGGTTATTTTGCCGAATTGCTAAAAGAACATGCAACACGCGCCAAAGTCAAACCCAGTTTACTCAAACGCTGGTTGTGGGGATAAAACATGGCTGTGCCACTGTACTACATTTTGCATAGTAGCAATTTATACGGCACAGAAAAAATGGCGTTGGCAACCTTGGAAAGTTTGCGCGAGCAATATCAGCCTGTGTTACTCACGCCTCCCGGTATTGTAGTTGAAGAAGCACGACGACGTGGTCTTGCTGTGCATTGTTTTTCCAGTTATTTCCACTTAATTAGCTTGATACGCAGATTGACTGCTGAGCAGAAACAGTTTGTTTTTATGTCCACAGGCGTGCGTTATTCACTGATATTGTGGGGCTGGAATTTACTTTATCGGCGCAAAGTCATTCATTTACAAATGGTGCATGGCGGTGCTGACGAGTGGCATAGCTATGGACGAAAATGGCTGTTAAACCCGTTCTGTGTCACATTTATTGTCAATTCAGAATTCGTATATCAGAAATTGCGATATTATCGCGTCAAAGCCAATAAAATTAAGTTGATAGAAAACTTCTTAACTGAACAACAAGTGATTAATTCGCCTAAACATCCTCCTTTTACAACCGAAAATAGCTTACAAAATATCATTATTGTGTCACGGATTGATCCGCTTAAACGGGTTGATTTACTGTTAAAGGCAATTTGTTATGAGCCACGTTTGAAAAAACTCAGGTTTAAGGTTTTTGGAACGGGTACAGAATTACCGACTTTACGTCGACAGGGGATGATTTGTTGTCCTAACGTACAGTTTTGCAGTTATACCGATGACATTTCTCACGCAATTGCCAATGCAGATTTATTATTGCATTTATGTCCCAGCGAGCCTTTTGGTTTGGCGGTGTTAGAGGCGATGGCGGCACGAGTGCCCGTTTTAGTGCCTAATACAGGTGGCGTTGCCAGTTTGGTGCAGCATGAAATTTCAGGTTTCCAGTTTCAAGCCAATGATATTAAACATTTAGCCCAAACTTTGTTGGATTTATCGCGTAAACCAATGCCCGAATTTAACCCAATTACTCAACAGGCTTATCAAAGCTTAGAAACTCGTTTTTCTGAACAAAATTGTCGAGCCAAATATATTGAATTGTTAGATAAGTTAAATTAATTCAACATTGAAAAATATTGGGTTGCAGCTTATCCCTTTAATCCTTAACATAAGTTGAATTATTTAATTCATTGATTGGAGAAATAAGTATGAAGCGTATGATTTTAAGTTTAGCCTTGTCAAGTATTTTACTTGCACCAACAGTCATGGCAGCAGATGATGTGGTTTTATCAGAAGCGGTACTTGAGGCAAAATTAAGTACTCATAAAGCCGCTTTGAAAAATTTCATAACGAAGTTAAAAAGCAAGTTAATGACTTCTGTATCTGAAAACGGCCCTGTTGAAGCGTTATCAGTCTGTAATCAAGCCTCGCCAGAGATTACCCAAGCGGTATCAAATGATACGGGCATTAGTTTAAAACGAACTGGTTTGAAAGTACGCAACCCAAGCAATGCGCCTGATGAGTGGGAATTAAAAGTATTACAAGATTTTGAGCAGCGTAAAGCGGCGGGTGAAACGTTTAATACACTACAGTATTCTGAGGTGGTGGAAATTGATGACAAACAAGTTTTACGTTATATGAAAGTGATTCCTGTGATGGAAAAATGTTTGGCTTGTCATGGTGAAACGATTGCAGCACCTATCGCTGAAGGGTTAAATCAGCTTTATCCAAACGATCAAGCGCGTGGTTTTAAGGTGGGTGATATTCGAGGCGCGTTCAGTACGCAAGAAATTTTGAAATAAATGACGGCTAAAGATGGTAGGTAAACAGAAACTGAAGACTTACCATCTTATGTGAATTATTCGTCTTTTTTGTCATCTTTGTCATCTTTGGATGGATTCTCATTGGTCGTAAGAGAGGCGCGGAAGAAACTGTCTTGCATGTCTTTCCACAAGTTTATATTTTGGTCAGCAATATCAGTCATAAATGACAAAGGGTTATACATTTTTTCTTGCAATTCATGTTGTTGCTTGGAAAATAATACTAAGCTGCGTTCAAAATAATTTGCGACAATACCTTGCAAGGTATCACCATAAAAACGAATCAATTGCTCCAATACTTCGCTACTAAAAATCGGTTCGCCTTCCTCTTCTTGTTCTAAAATAATTTGTAATAAAATACTGCGGGTAATGTCTTGCCCCGTTTTAGCATCTTGAATCTTAAAAGAAACATGACCCATGACCAAGGTTTTTATGTCATCTAAAGTAATATAGCTGCTAATCGCTGTATCGTATAAACGTCGATTAGGATATTTTTTTATAATTCGAGGTTCTGTACCACTGACTTTGACCATTACATACAACCCACTTATGGAGTTAAAAAACACTTATTCAGGATAACATATTGATGTTATTGTATTTAATTATTGTTATGGCTTAAAGATTAACTTGTTACCATCACATATTTACATTAGGGTATCAATAAATTTTATTGCTTTCATTAATACCCTAACAACAAGGATTATTGCTTAACGTTCAACAGCTAACGCAACACCCAAACCGCCACCAATACATAAAGTTGCTAACCCTTTTTTTGCATCACGACGTTTCATTTCATGCAATAAATCAACGAAAATCCGTGCACCTGATGCACCAATAGGATGACCGATAGAAATTGCACCACCGTTAACATTGACCTTAGATAAATCCCAACCTAATTCACGGTTAACAGAAATGGCTTGAGAAGCAAAGGCTTCATTCGCTTCAACTAAATCTAAATCTTCGTGTGTCCAACCTGCTTTTTCTAAGCATTTACGAGTTGCAGGGATTGGACCTGTACCCATAATGCGTGGTTCTACACCTGCGCTAGCATAAGACGCAACACGAGCTAAAATTTCCAAACCTAATTCTTTGGCTTTAGATTCGGACATCATCATCACGGCTGCTGCACCATCATTAATACCTGAAGCATTACCCGCAGTGACCGTACCTTCTCTATTGAAAGCAGGGCGTAATTTGCCTAGGGCTTCTGCCGTAACACCTGCGCGTGGAAATTCATCTGTATCAAATACAACAGGATCGCCTTTGCGCTGAGGAATACTAATAGGTACGATTTGATCATTAAAATGACCTGCTTTTTGACCCGCTTCAGCTTTTTGTTGTGAACTTGCAGCAAATTCATCTTGCTCTTGACGTGTGATGTTAAAATCACCTGCAATATTTTCCGCCGTCACACCCATGTGATAATCATTGAAACTATCCCAAAGACCATCTTTAACCATGGTGTCTTCCATCGTCCAAGAACCCATGCGCTGACCATTGCGTGAATTAGGCACAACATGTGGAGACAAACTCATGTTTTCTTGACCACCTGCAATCACCACGTCAGCATCACCACATCTAATTGCTTGAGCTGCTAAGTGCATTGCTTTTAAACCGCTACCACAGACTTTATTGATAGTCAGTGCGGGACATGTCACAGGTAAACCCGCTTCAATCACCGCTTGACGTGCTGGATTTTGACCGACACCGCCTGTTAAAACTTGACCTAAAATCACTTCGTCCACTAATGCTGGGTCGATATTAGTGCGTTCTAATAAAGCTTTAATAACCGCCGCACCTAATGATTTTGCGGAAACCGATGCCAATGAGCCGTTAAAATTACCGACTGGAGTACGAGCTGCTGCTACAAAAACCACGTTTTCCACGCGACTATCTCCTGTTATGAGGTTGTTATTATAATGGTTGATTCAAGATGATATTAATCGATCATCATAACAAATATTGCGCTGCACAAAAAGTAATTTTTATCATTTTCAGTTTGTGATTGCACCAGAAAATTTGAATACGGTATAAAAAGAATACTCAATCTTTTAATAAACTTAGTTTGTTAGCGTGATTTCAGACAATGCAGCAAGCAGCTTATCAATATCATCTATTTCATGTTGAGCAGATAATGTAATTCTAAGTCGTGCACTATTTTGTGGCACAGTGGGCGGTCTGATTGCAGTGACTAAAATACCCCGTTGATATAATGCTTGACTGGCATCTAATGCAAGCTGGCTATCTTTTAAAACAATCGGTTGAATCGGTGTTTGTGATGGCATGAGCTGAATATTGCGTTTTTGGGCTTCGATTTTGAAATAGTGAATAAGCTCTTGTAATTTTTCCCGTCGCCAAACATCACTTTGAATAATCTCTACACTTTTACTTAATGTGAAAGCCAAAGCGGGTGGTAATGCGGTGGTATAAATATAGCTGCGAGCAAGTTGAATCAGGGTTTCGATTAACAATTCACTTCCCGCAACGAATGCCCCAAATACGCCAAATGCTTTACCTAATGTTCCGACAATAATAGGCACATCTTCGGTTGAGAGATTAAAGTGTTCTATGCAGCCACGCCCTTTTTTGCCTAATACTCCAATTCCATGCGCATCGTCTATCATCAGCCACGCTTGATATTGTTTGGCTAATTGAGCAAGTTGGGGTAAATCCGCAATATCGCCGTCCATACTAAATACGCCATCGGTTGCAATTAATTTGTGTGTTGCATCGGATTTGGCTAAAAGATTTTCTAATTGTGATAGATTGTTGTGAGCATAACGATATGATTTTGCACGGGATAAAATCGCCGCATCAACTAAAGAAGCATGATTTAATTTGTCTAAAAACAGCGCATCTTGCCGACCGAATAATGCACTGATAACGCCGATATTCGCCATATAACCTGTTGAAAATAATAAAGCCCGTTCTGTTCCCATAAATTGAGCAAACTCAGATTCTAAGGCTTCATGTGCGGCACTGTGTCCTGTGACTAAATGTGATGCACCGCTGCCTACGCCATAGTGTTCAACTGCTTGTTGTAACGTGGTTTTTAATTCTGGATGTGACGCTAAGCCTAAATAATCATTGCTACAAAAATTTAAATAGGTTTTGCCATCAATTAACAGTTGCGTTGTTTGCGCAGATTCATGGGTTTTACGAGTGCGATATAAGGCATTTTGTTGACGTTGTAAAAGTTGTTGTTTTAAATAGGATTGCATAATGTATTTAGTTAAAGTTGTTTATTCAATGGTTCGGATATTTTTTTGCTCATTACTAAACAGAATTTGGTAACGAGCACATAGCATAATCCTGAGCAATAACGTGCTTATTTTCCCGCTCTTTCTAAATTCAATGCGAGTAGTTTCTGCAAAATTTCATCATCACTCAAGTCATGTGACCAGCCATACGCATTTGCCACCGCTTCATCGAGTTTTTTATGCAGATTATCCAACCAAGGCGGACGTTCATTGTATAAATTGGTTAAAGTGCGTTTTTTTAATTGTTTAGCGGCATCGTCGTCAATCGGTAAAATTCTGTCGGGATAGCCTGTGACAATTTCAGGTGGATTGAGCTAATTGATTTAAAGTAAAATATAATATTATGAAATGTAGAGTTATCTGAATGAGTCTGAATTTATGTCCAAAACAAGGTACTATTGTTATCTGTGATTTTAAAGGCTTTATAATACCTGAAATGGTTAAACGTAGACCTGCTATTGTTATATCTAAAATTAAATCAAGAGCTAAACTTTGTACTATTGTTCCTTGTAGCACCACGCCCCCTAACCCTGTTGAATCTTATCATTATAAACTTGTTGTCGCGCCACCATTACCCAAACCTTACAATAAAGATTATCATTGGGTTAAAGCTGATATGATTTATAATGTTTCATGGGATAGGTTGCAACTTCCTTTTAGTGGGAAAGATGATGCAGGTAAGAGAATTTATGACTTAAGGATTATTTCTGATGAAGATTTAGTAGAGATACAGAAATGTGTTTTGCATAGTCTTGGATTAAGTCACTTGACAAACTATATATAATCAACTAGAGTTGACAACGTTACCGCTCTGCTAATAGCATCGGATTTTAAGTCCATGTCTCACATGGCCGCCATACGTTAGAGATTGCAATCTTGTATGGTGTCTGGCTCTACAGATTATTTGATTTGTAGAGCTTTTGCTTTTAATACTGCCTTAATTCCCGCTTCTCGCTAAATTCAATTCCAACAACTTTTGCAAAATTTCATCATCACTCAAGTCATGTGACCAGCCATACGCATTTGCCACCGCTTCATCGAGTTTTTTATGCAGATTATCCAACCAAGGCGGACGTTCATTGTATAAATTGGTTAAAGTGCGTTTTTTTAATTGTTTAGCGGCATCGTCGTCAATCGGTAAAATTCTGTCGGGATAGCCTTGAATTATTTCAGGTTCACGTTTAACCCATTCGGTTGGATTGAGCCAGTTTTGACGTATTTCATTGAGTTTTTTTGCAGCAGCGGCGATGGCTTGTGCATGTTTGTTGTCGGCGTATTCGGTTGCGGGAATATT
>JAYQWJ020000630.1:0-2488 GCA_035829175.2 Candidatus Albibeggiatoa psychrophila | reverse complement strand
TCAGTGCGAGATGTTGCTTAAAACGAGAGTAATCAATAAGTTGGATTATCTAACTGATGACTCTGGGAGTAAGCGTGTCATACATGGAGTATGGCATAACTTATATAGATGGTAAAGGTAAAATCCTTATAGGGCAGTGGTTGATAGTGCTCAAAAGCAATTACCCGCTTGGTTCCTGGACGGGATACTGGGTGAGCAAGGGTAAAAAGCCACGAAAGGATACGAGGCGAGCAATGATGGCATGACTACGAAAGAAACTGATGTTTGAAGCGTCGTTAAACTCAGGACACAAGAGCTAGGTGGTGATTAACTTGGGCGTGTAATCATCAATCAACCCCAAGAGCTTCGGCGTATAGTCAGAGTCTAAACCATCTACAAAAACATCTATATAGGAACGTCAAAAAACGAATGTAGTATAGCACTCTCACAGAATACCGTAGAGAGAGGTTTGTCTAGTCAGCAGATAGCGCAGCATTCGGGTAGGAATCAGAGAGGAATTTAAAGGATAAAAGATTGCTCTGATGTCATATAGAAAATGAATGTCGTTAATACAACTCTTTAAACAAGTGATTAGACACCCTAAAGGTGAAAATAGAAATGAACATCGAATCCACTTTCCCACTAATAGATACAGAGGGCTGGAAACCTGAAGAAGGTAACTGGCAGCGTATTGTCTGGGGGAAAGTTGAAAAAGTGGTCTTTCGGTTGCAAAAACGCATTTACGCAGCTACCAAAGCTGGTCAGCACAAGAAAGCAAGGAACCTTGCAAAACTGCTACTGAGAAGTAGCTGCTCGATAATCTTAAACGTGAGAAGAGTAACACAAGACAACTCTGGTAAGAAAACAGCAGGAGTAGATGGGGTCAAATCACTGACACCTGTACAGAGAGAAAAGCTGGTTATGGAGTTAATAGCATTAGCCAAAAGAAGCTGGAAAGGATACCATGCCAGACCAATTAGGAGAGTCTACATACCTAAATCCAATGGAAAGCTTAGACCATTAGGAATACCCACGATTCAGGACCGAACGGTACAAGGAATTGTTAAAACTGCTATGGAACCCGCATTTGAGGCTGAATTTGAACCCAGTAGCTATGGGTTTCGACCAGCACACAACGCTCAAGATGCCATAGAAGGCATATTTGATTGCTTAAAAAGGAAAAGGAAATGGGTATTGGATGCGGACATCAGGGGATGCTTTGATAACATCGACCATCAAATGTTGATTGACAAGATGGACTCAAAGACGAAGAAATTCATGGTGGAACAATGGTTGAAAGCAAGTATTATGGATAACCAAGAATTTCATCCGTCAGAACTAGGGACTCCTCAAGGTGGAATTATTTCGCCTTTATTAGCCAATATAGTTCTGGATGGCATGGAAACACACTTATACGACCGATTAAGGAAAAAATACCTAGCAAGGGAACTGAATCGTGGTCAAATAAGAGTGGTTAGGTATGCGGACGACTTTGTGGTAGTGCATCAGAATAAAGAAGTTATTAAAGATGCTCAAGCGATTATTGCAGAATGGTTGGCAATACGTGGATTGGAGCTATCAGAAGAAAAAACCAAAATAGTACATAGTACCGAAGGGTTTGACTTCTTAGGCTTTAATTGCAGACATTATGATAACAAGGAAAAAGGCTATCACGCTAAGAACAACCCAAATAAACAAGGCTTTAAGTTACTCATTAAACCCAGTAATAAATCCATCAACAAACATTCTGAAAAGGTAAATGAAGTCCTAAAACAGATGAAGGCTGCGCCCCAAGAGGCAATTATTCGCAAATTAAACCCAATAATTGTCGGCTGGACAAACTACTTTAAAAGCGTAGTGGCATCAGAAACATTCA
This sequence comes from Candidatus Albibeggiatoa psychrophila, assembly GCA_035829175.2. Taxonomy (GTDB): domain Bacteria; phylum Pseudomonadota; class Gammaproteobacteria; order Beggiatoales; family Beggiatoaceae; genus Albibeggiatoa; species Albibeggiatoa psychrophila. Next base: position 633 of record JAYQWJ020000630.1, on the reverse strand, counting down.
ACAAACTGGATTATATGATGTGGAATAGGCTCTGGTCATGGGCAAAAAGACGACATCCAACAAAGGGCCGAAGATGGGTTGCGGAGAAATATTTTCACACTATCGGAAAAAGGAAATGGTATTTTGCCACTCGGAAGGACGGTGAAATATCAAGTAAGTTAAGGAATTACGCCGACACCAAGATAAAGAGACACGTCAAGGTTAAGGCTGGAAAATCCTTTTACGATGGTGATGAAATTTACTGGGGGTCAAGATTGTCAAAAGGATATGGGGACATATCTCCGAGTAAGGCAAAAATGCTGAAGAAGCAGGATGGTAAATGTGGACAGTGCAATACAGTATTTAAAAATGGTGACCTGATGGAGAGTCATCACAAGCTGTCCAAGGCAAAAGGGGGAGAGGACACTTACTCAAACCTGGTATTAATGCACAAACATTGCCATGACCAGTACCATGCTGAAATGTTAAAGAACAGAACAGCAAATGGCAAATTCAAGGGTGAAGTATAAAACTTGAATTTTGAAGTAGCACTGATAAAGACTATATGGGGGGAGCCGTGTGAAGGGAAACTTTCACGCACGGTTCTGAAGACGAGTCCTCTATGGTGACATAGAGGGCTTAGTTTAACAAAGC
>JAYQWJ020000629.1:0-6549 GCA_035829175.2 Candidatus Albibeggiatoa psychrophila | reverse complement strand
TTGCGGTAGATAGTTTGGGCTTTATTTAAAACTTTTAGGACGGGCAGTGCTTAAACCTTTTACTGTCTAAAACCGCCAATCCATTCAGCAAAATGCTTATCGTCTCAACATCGCTGTTTCGATCACAAGCAATTGCACCGAAACAATGTTAGCCAATAATGCGCCACCTGATAATGACACAATACTCGCCATCACCGTCTCCGTTAGACCTGTGCCCACAACATGAATTGAAATCCCCCACACTAACGCCGCACTGAACAACTGCAAATCTGCCACTAAACTTGTCGCTAATAACACTGCACCCACTTGAGAGCGATCACCAAATTTTAAAATGGTGGCGGCTAAATTGACAAAAATCGCAGCGACCAATTCATAAATATGATGATGCTCTGGATTGTCCATGTCACCTAAGAAAAAACCGAAATTCAAGGTTAAGGCCATTACAATGAAAAAGCCAAACACTACCTTTTCTGGATTCATAAAATAGCTCTATTGGGTGATAGTTTGATAACGAGGGGATAAGTTAATATGTTCACTCATATAAGCACGTAATTGCTCATAGAATTGTTTTGCATTGCTGTCCACATACTCAAATGTTTGTTGCTGAATATTTTGTGCTTTATCTTGTTCCTGAAATGACAATTGGATGAGATAAGGCTGTTTTGTTTGTTCGGGCGAAGAAGCTTGAATAATAATTTCTAAATGTTCATACAGCTTAATCGCAGGGGTTGTGATTGCATCCTTGACGACAGGCACTTGAATCACTGATAAACGTGAAGTTTGTAAAATCTCACTGACCATCGCATGAATGTCATTTAACACATCTTGCTCTCGGATTGAGCCACGTAATCTAATGTCGATACTTTTCACCGCTGGCGTTAAATTGCGCAATTCAATTTCCTGCTGCGAAGAAATAGTTTGTTGAGGTTCAAAATGTTCAAAACTATTTTTTTCTGTAACAGGCTCAATGATTTCTTGTTCTTGAATTGGCTTTAAATTGGCAATTGGCAATGCAATGGCTCGTTTTGTATTTAACACATTAGAAATAACAGAATGTGGAACAGTATCATAATCTTGTAGCGTTTTAGTGTTAGCAGAAGCTTGGGTCACATCGTTTTCAGGATTATTTAAATCAGCAAGGGTTTCCGTATTTGATACACTGGTTTCTGCGGCAATTTCTAAATTTAACAGTTTAGTAAAATAGTGCTGCATCGATTGATACAATGCGCTGGTATCATCAGGAAAATAAACAAAACGCTCGGTTTTTGCAGCTTGGTCAGCCAGCTTTATGCTTAAATTGAATAAATAAGATTGTGAATTTGTATCATCAGGCGTGGGCATTGAAACATGAATATCTAAACTTTCAACTGTTGGAATTACCATGCTAACCATTGGGTCTTCAGTGGTTGGAACGCGCACCACATGGAGCTTAGATGACTGTAACACTTGGGAAATCAAATCATTAACCTGTTCTAAATGCGGCATGACAGACTTAGCCCCTTGCAAACTAATGTTGACGGTTTTCACCGTTGGCGTGAAGTTACGCAACTGTAGTTCACCATTGCTTGCTTGAGAAATCGCTGTGAATAGCAATAGTGCAATCCCACAACCTCCGCAGATGAACTTTATAGCATTTAACATGAAATGACCCTCACAGCATTTAAATAGATAGCTTATTACCTATCTGAACAGTGGACAAAATATCATTGAAGCGTAAAATTAAAAATCCTCTGATTTAAAACATCACCATTTTTCAACCTACTTAAGTATGAAATCATGCTGCACCAACAGACAACATTTATCTCCCCACAACATGAGCACCGCTTACTTGGCTTAGTTTTAATCAGCTTACATCTTGCTTTATGGGTGAGTGTACATGATTTTGCCTTGCGGACTTTATTTTTTATCCATTTTAGCGTGTTTCTATTATGGCAACCATTATGGGAAAAACGCAATCCTCCATCATTGAAAAATATCATATTACTCAGTGGAAGTGCAGTCATCTTTCTGGTTTATTTAAACTTATGGCTGATTACTTTTTGGCAATTGGTTTTATTAGGTTTATTAGGTGGACGCGACTTAGCAAAGCCTCAAGATAGATTAATCAACATCGTCGCAATTATTTTTATTTGTCTACAGTTTTTTACGGTCAACATTCCAAGCATGTTTATTTTTGGCGATTTAGCCATGACCAAACTGAGCTTTTCACAACTTGATTGGTTAAATTATTGTTTATTAGCCATTCCTGCATTATTTTTATTATTTCCCGCAGACAACAGTGCCGAACACCGCTATCACATTGATTTTTTTCACGGTTTAATTGTTACTCTCATTCTTATTATTGTCGGATTGGGCAGTTTAACCATGATGTATCATCAAGGCAACAGCTATCCATTAGCAATATTTCAAATGTCTTTTGCCACCACTTTTTTTATTTTCACCGTCAGTTGGTTATGGGTTATTTTTGAAAACAAAACCAGCATTGATGAATTATGGACTCGGCATTTACTCAATATTGGCAGTTCGTTTGAATTATGGCTAGAAAATTTAGCCCAGCCACAGAATTACAAAGGTTTAACCCCGCGCGAATATTTAGAATCGGCATTGGAAAAATTGACTACTTTGCCATGGGTGCAAGGTATCTCATGGCATTCAGTTTATGGTGAAAATATGCTGGGGAGTAGTTCAGGCAATCAACTCATGATTTCAACTCAATCGCTGGAAGTCACGGTTTATTCTCGCTATCGGATTAGTGCCAGTCATTCATTTTTGATTAAGTTATTGGTGCAATTGGTCGAGCATTTCCATCAAGCCAAACGTCGTGAAGAGGCATTTGCTCAACAGGTGCATTTACAAGTGATTCATGAAACTGGCGCGAAATTAACCCATGACATTAAAAATTTATTGCAATCTTTACAAGCGATTAGTTCAGTGATTGAAAGTAGTCAGCCCAATCAATTTGGTGATACGCAACGTTTATTACAAGGACAAATGCCGCATTTAACCCAGCGTTTGAAACGGACATTGGATAAGTTGCAAAAACCAACGGAATTGCCTTATACCACTGTGCCATTAACTTTGTGGTGGGGCAATTTGAAGGCGCGTTATGCCAAGCGTAATATCAGTTTTGTGGAAGAAGTTAAACATAATCACGTCCTGATTCCAGAGGATTTGTTTGATAATGTGGTCGAGAATATTTTGCAAAATGCCTTGTCTAAGCGCAAACGTGAGCCTGATTTACAAATTGAAGTGTCACTTTATGCTGATGATGATAAATTGCGTTTGACGGTGTGTGATGATGGGACGGCGATTGCTGAACAAATTGCGGATACCTTAATGATGCAGCCCGTGGCTTCAAAAGATGGGTTTGGCATTGGTTTATATCAAATGGCTAAGCAGTTAATGGGTTCTGGTTATCAGGTTTCATTATGTCGCAATATTGCTGGAGAAGTGTGTTTTGAGTTAGTGAACGCAGAAGAAGATGACGGACATTAAACGTTATAGAACCCATTTGACATCGACAAAACATAATGAAGAATATTTATATTTTAATGTTATTTTTAAAAGTAGAGATGTTGTAAGCTTTAAAATCAACTACTTACAAGTAGGTTTTTAGAGCTAAAAGTATAACTCTTTGTTTTGATAATATGTTTTTTCTTTTATAATTATTTTTAACTTTATTTTAAATTACAATATTTGCATAAAGTTAAGAATGATGTTTTTATAATATATTGATTTAACAAGTCAAAACAACTCTAATAAAATACAGTTATTGAACAGTTTTTACGCATATACATTGCATTATTTGGGAAGATATTTAATATCGGTATTTAAAAATACTCTATTTTTCTTGCTTTACCCACCGCCTTCTTAATTTGTGCAAAGCTCTCATTTAAATAAAAATCATCAAATTTCCTTGACGCTCTATGCAATTAACCAATATAATTGTCTGTTCAGTATTTATAAGCTTTAAGTGGTAAGTAGTCATGAAAAGAACATTTCAACCGAGTAATTTAGTTCGTAAACGTCGTCATGGTTTTCGGGCGCGTATGAAAACTCGTAGTGGCAGAGCGATTATTAAAGCGCGTCGTGCAAAAGGTCGCGCACGTTTATCAGCCTAATGCCAGACAACTACGCCTTTAGACGGACACAACGTCTATTAAACGCGGCAGATTTTAAGTCGGCATTTGATAAACCTTATTCGTCTTCTGACCGTTATTTTACGATATTAGGCAAACCCAATAATTCAGATGTAGCACGATTGGGTTTGGCCATCGCTCGAAAACGTATCAAATTAGCAACGGCAAGAAATCGTATCAAACGTATAACTCGTGAGAGTTTTCGTCAACATCCAACCCTGTTACAAGGCATTGACTGTGTGGTAATGGCTAAAGCAGGGGCTGATGATGCCGATAATCAAATTTTATTTCATTCTCTCGCAAAGCATTGGCAGCAGATTACAAAACGATGCAAAAAATCCTCTTGTGGTTAATTCAAGGTTATCGTTTATTTATTAGCCCTTGGCTAGGTCCTCATTGCCGCTATTATCCCAGCTGTTCAGAATATGCCCAAACGGCCTTGCGTCAACATGGCACGTTTCGTGGGCTAATATTGAGTATTAAACGCATTTCACGCTGCCACCCTTGGCATCCCGGTGGCTATGACCCTGTCCCTCCCCCCGAAGAACAAAGGAACACGGATAAACATGGATAATGTAAGACTATTACTAGTCCTCGCACTGGTCTTTTTGATGATGATGATGTATCAAGAATGGCTAGAAGATTATGGACCAAAACCTGTACCAAGCGTGCCAACGGCAACGACTACAACAGATGGTACGATGCAAATAGCCGATGCGTTACCCACGCCAAGCACAAATTCTATTGAGATGCCAACGGTGATTTCATCTAGCATGAGCAGTGCTACTGAAATGCCTTTTGCACAACCTAAACAGATTTTAAACAGCCAACAGCGGGTTCGAGTTAAAACCGATTTATTTGACTTGGAAATAGATACTTTAGGCGGCGATATTCGTCAAGTTGCCTTGGTTGAATATCCTGTGGCAAATGATACACCTGATGATCCTTATGTGGTGATGCAAGATCAATTACCCCGTTTTTTTGTTGCTCAATCAGGTTTAATGCCAGCCAGTTCGACTGAAAATGCGCCGACGCATCAAACCTCCTATCAAGCCCAACAGTCTAGTTATGATATGGGTACAAATGACAGTTTGGAAGTGGTTTTAAGTTGGCAAAATGAACAAGGTGTCACGGTTAATAAAATATTTTCTTTTCAACGTGATAGTTATGTCATCAATGTCAAACATGTTGTCGATAATAAAACCGCAGCACCTTGGACAGTACGTGCTTATAGCCAGTTACAACGTACTGAAGTCGTGGAAGAAGGTCAATCCAGCTTTATTCATACTTATATGGGTGGTGCAATTTCTAGCCCTGAGCAGTTATATGAAAAAGTAAAATTTAATGCGATGCGTGATAACAGCTTTAATGAAGAAGAACGTCCTGAATGGGCTAATGGCTGGGCGGCGATGTTACAGCATTACTTTGTGGTGGCATGGGTGCCTGAAAAAGAACAGTTATATAAATATTACGCGAACTTTATTCCGACAGGTTCACGCTATGTTTTAGGTTTTTATGGTCAACCATTTGCGATTCCTGCACAAACACAACATCAGTTTGAAATGAATTTATTTGTTGGACCTAAATTGCAAAATAAACTAGAAGCATTATCATCTGGTTTGGATTTGACTGTAGATTATGGTTGGTTATGGCCATTGGCTAAGCCGTTGTTTTGGACTTTAGGTTTTATCCATGATTGGACAGGAAACTGGGGTTGGTCAATTATCTTTTTGACGATTTTGATTAAACTGGCGTTTTTCCATTTATCAGCCGCAAGTTATAAATCAATGGCAAATATGCGTAAATTGCAGCCGCGTTTGAAACAGTTGCAAGAACGTTATGCTGATGATCGCAACAAATTGAATCAAGCCATGATGGATATGTACCGCAAGGAAAAAATCAATCCATTAGGCGGTTGTTTGCCCATTTTGGTACAAATTCCAGTCTTTATTGCATTGTATTGGGTATTGTTAGGTAGCGTGGAATTGCGTCAAGCCCCTTTTATGCTTTGGTTAGATGATTTGTCTACACCAGACCCTTATTTTGTATTGCCGTTGATTATGGGTGTCACTATGTTATTGCAACATCATTTGAATCCTGCACCTGTTGATCCTGTTCAACAAAAAGTAATGATGATGTTACCTATTGTATTTACTGTCTTTTTTGCATTTTTTCCATCAGGCTTGGTTTTATACTGGGTAGTGAATAATGCCTTGTCGATTGCGCAACAATGGGTGATTACGAAGAAAATTGCAGGTGATGTTGTTTAAATAATAAGAAACTCATAAAGCGTTGAATTTTTAGCTCTTTATAATTCTTTTTATATTGATTAGCCAGCTTGTCTAGCACCATCACGGTGTTGATATGCTGGCTTTTTTATTTTAAAACGCCTCGTGCTATAAATGGCACA
>JAYQWJ020000628.1:0-3846 GCA_035829175.2 Candidatus Albibeggiatoa psychrophila | reverse complement strand
CCAACAGATTCAAAACACCTTCAACGGCTTTCAATCTATCGGCAAAATCCCCCGTCGCCCACATCAAACGTAATTTATGCTGACCTTCTAATTTATATTTTTGTGGCTGTTTCTGAATTAATTGCACCAATTTCATCGGGTCAATATTAGGCTCATCTTCAAACAAGAAATAACCGCCTTCCAAACCAATATCAATTTTCCGAATCCCTAGCGGAGTGGATTTTAATTTTAATTCAGTAATGTGTATCAGATTCTTAGCATGGTCTGGCAACAAACCAAAACGATCAATCATTTCAACTTGAAGTTCACGTAAAATCGCTGCTGTTTCCGCATTCGCAAGCCGTTTGTACATAATTAAGCGCGTATGCACATCGGGTAAATAATCGCTCGGCAACAACGCAGGCGTATGCAAATCAATCTCCGTGCCTCTGGTCAACGGTTTTTCTAATTCAGGTTGTTTGCCTTCTTTCAACGCTTTTACCGCACGTTCCAGCAATTCCGTGTACAAACTATAACCAATTTGCTGAATATGTCCGCTTTGTCCATCGCCGAGCAACTCGCCCGCGCCACGAATTTCTAAATCATGGGTTGCCAAAGTAAAGCCCATCCCCAACTCCTCAATGCCACTAATCGCATCCAAACGTTTAACCGCATCTTTAGTCATGACTTTTTTCGGTGGCACAATCAAATACGCATAGGCACGATGATGTGAACGCCCGACCCGACCCCGCAATTGATACAACTGCGCCAGACCAAATTTATCCGCTCGATTGATAATAATCGTATTGGCACTGGGTACATCAATTCCCGTTTCAATAATCGTAGTACACACTAACACGTTGAATCTACGATGATAAAAATCCTGCATCACCTGTTCTAATTCACGTTCGCGCATCTTGCCATGAGCAAACTCAACCCGTGCTTCAGGTACAAGTGTGTCCAGTTTCCGCGCCATGGTTTCAATGGTTTCAATCTCATTGTGTAAAAAATAAACCTGTCCACCACGTTTTAATTCTCGCGTAATCGCCTCAACCAGCATGGCATCTTGCCATTGTTTAACAAAAGTCTTGACCGCTAAACGACGGGATGGCGGCGTGGCAATAATCGATAAATCACGTAAATTGGATAATGCCATATTCAAAGAACGTGGAATCGGCGTGGCGGTCAACGTTAAAATATCCACTTCAGAACGTAACTTCTTAAACTGTTCTTTTTGCTTGACTCCAAAACGATGCTCTTCATCAATAATAACCAAACCTAAATTATGAAATTTAATACTATCTTGCAATAACTTATGCGTGCCAATCACAATATCAACATTGCCTTTTTCAATCTGCTCTAAAGACTCATTTTGTTGTTTTTTGGTGCGAAATCGTGATAATTGCTCAACTTTGACTGCCCAATCAGTAAAGCGATCTAAAAAGTTTTGATAATGTTGTTGTGCAAGCAAGGTTGTGGGTACGAGTACTGCCACTTGTTTTCCATCATTGACCGCGATAAATGCCGCTCGCATCGCCACTTCAGTTTTACCAAAACCCACATCGCCACAGACTAATCTATCCATTGCCTGTTCAGCGTGCATATCGGCTAATACCGCATCAATCGCTTGTTGCTGATCGGGGGTTTCTTCAAATGGGAATGTAGAGGAAAAACCCGCATAACTGTCTTCATCATATTGAAAACCATAGCCTTTACGCATCGCACGACGGGCATGAATGTCTAATAATTCCACTGCCACATCAGAGACTTGCTTAGCTGCTTTACGTTTGGCTTTTTCCCATTGATTGCTGCCTAAACGATGTAATGGCGCGTGTTCTGGGTCTGCACCTGTAAAACGACTGATAAAATGCAGCGCAGAAACGGGGACATATAATTTATCTTGATTGGCATATTCTAATTGCAGAAATTCCGCAGGCATATCGCCCACATTAAGATTAACCAAACCTTGATAACGCCCCACGCCATATTCCTCATGCACGACGGGTGCACCAATGTTCAGCTCGGTCAAATTACGGATAATGCTGTCTGAATCTCGACTGGCTTTCTTTTGTAAACGTCGCCGTGAAACACGCTCACCAAATAATTGAGTTTCAGTAATTAATACAAGTGGTTGATCCGCATTTAACCACAAGCCTTGTTGCAACGGTGCAATGCTTAAATAGCAATTTTGCTTAGATTTTAAACATTTTTGCCAATCATCGACAATTTTAGGTTTTAAATCATGCTTAGCAAACAAATCTAAAATCGTTTCACGCCGCCCTGTGGTTTCTGCGGTAATTAGCACTTTTCCATCAAATTCATCTAAAAACTGTTGTAATTTCTCAATTGGATTATTTAGACGCGCATCAACTTGGACATTGGGCGGGGTTTGAGTTGCAAAATTCACTCGACCCGTTTTTTCTTGTTTGGATTGGGTTAAATGGATATGGCGATAGGATTTAAATTCAGCAAATACTTGTCCTGATTGTAAAAATAAATCTTTTGGAGCTAAAATAGGGCGTTCAATATCATGGCGCAATAATTCATAACGCTGATTGGCTTCTTGATAAAATTGCTCTGCTTCATCAATAACTGATTTAACCGTGACAATGACACTATTTTTAGGCAAATAATCAAATAAAGTGGCGGTTTGTTCAAAAAACAACGGTAAATAATATTCAATCCCTGCTGAGGCTAAACCACTGCTGACATCTTGATATACAGGGCAACGGGTTGGATCACCGCCAAAACTGCTACGCCATTGCGCACGAAATAAATCGATTGCGGTCTTGTGTAATGGAAATTCTTTAGCAGGCAATAGATTGATTTGTTTAATTTTTTCAACGGTTAATTGGGTTTCTGGGTCAAAAATCCGAATAGTATCAATTTCATCATCAAATAAATCAATTCGATAGGGTTGCTGACTGCCCATGGGGAATAAATCGAGAATATTACCGCGTACCGCAAATTGTCCGTGTTCTTTAACTTCGGAAACATCTTCATAACCGCTACTGACAAGCTGTTGTCTAAATTCAGTTAAATTAAATTGTTGCCCGATTTTCAATGATAAGGCTTGGGTTTTGACATAATCCACAGGAGGCAATTGCAGCATTAGAGTGGTAATTGGCAGCACCAACAGCCCCGTTTTTAACTGTGGCAACTCGTATAAAGTGGTCAGTCGTTCAGAAATAATATCTTGATGCGGAGAAAATACATCATAAGGCAGGGTTTCCCAATCAGGAAAATGATGCACTTTAATTTCATCGGTAGCGTAAAATTGCACTTCTTCATTGATGATTTGTGCGGTGAGACTGTCGGGCGTGATAACAATAAGACAATGTTTTTCAGCAAGTTGACTGAGTACAAGGCTGATACTTGAGCCTGTCAAATTACCCCAGTCTTGACGTTGTCCTACTTTGATGGAAATTTGCGGGTCAAGTGCGTCGGTATAATCCGTCATGATTGATTGTATTTAATAATGCGAGAAAGGCGAAATTATACTGAAATATCAGGTTTTTTTCGAGCTGGCATTATTGCACAAAATTAAAGATGAAAAATATAGAAGGTATTGTTAATTTGAAGAGTCTGTATTAAAAAAGGAATTCTATGGGATAGATGTCTGAATCAGGATTTATGGGATTTAAGAATTTTCGGGATTAAAATCTTAAGTATTTGCCACTGTTGTTAAAAATATCTACAATCTAATCCTGTTCAAAAACACAAAAAGAAATCCCCATGAGCGACTTAGACATCATCAGACAATTAGAGCAAGAAATTAGAAAAGCAAGATAAAATTGGCTGGGATTCAGTAGGCTATATCATTAATGAATGAATGCACAAAATCAAGTGATTGGATTAAGTTTATAT
>JAYQWJ020000627.1:0-5713 GCA_035829175.2 Candidatus Albibeggiatoa psychrophila | reverse complement strand
ATACGAAACACTACTATTAATAATTGCACCGCCGCCTTCTAGGGTATAAGACACGTTTAATATGGGAGTATCTCTTTTATGGTCAAACAAGCGTGCACTGGTATAGTCGCCATCAGTTTCAAACACAATGCCTAGCGCGTTGCCTGATTGCCATGCGTTTCTATCAACCACTTGTTGTACCAATGAGCTAATGTCAGACGTGCTGTATTCTATAAATTCACTCCAATTACCGGGATCCCAACTTATTTCATCTGCTGTTTGGTTTGGCCAATTTTTAGAAATACTATAACTGTCATCTGTCAAATTAATTGCATTGTCTTGTAAAACTGCGCGAATTTTGAGTTTTAAATCTTTATTTCGAGATGATTTAGTACCATCTACATCAGAATTGGGGCGAAAGGTGACACTGGCATTTTTAATCGTCGCACCTTGAGGAATCCCGACATCAACAAAACGCAAACCGTTGATAACAGGAGCAGGTGGATCAAGTGAGATATTAGAACCTAAGTAAAATCGATGCGTAGTTCGGTCAATCGTGCCTGCATTATCACCTTCTTTATATTCCATAAAAATATTTGAATAATCAGCAGTTGCGCTGGCAGTCAAACTGGCTTGTGTATCACCTGAATAAACCATTTCTAGCGTTTTATCATCCAAATACACTTTACCTGTCTCATTACCTTCTTCGGCATCGTCAGCATAATCTAAGATAGGCATACTTAAACTCGCCGAGTCGTCCAACTCACCGGGGACATTTTTTGCCTCTTCGTCAATGTAAGTGATTGGGAATAAAATCGCAGCATTACCACCTGTTACATCACCAACTGCAGAACCTGCATAACCACTAAAGCCCATAAAACCCACGTTAACATTTTGAATTTCAGTTAACATTTGCAATAAAGCTTCTTTTAAGCGCGTTAAGCGATCAGTATCGTTATATAACAAATTACCGTCTTGATCGCGGTCTCTCCATTTCATTGAGCTTGAACGATCTAAAACGAATAAAATATTAGGTCGCCCTTTGCTGTCTGCCAAACTAGGGATTTGGCGCAAATAAATTTCAGTATCATCAGCCGTTAGCGTTGCGGATAAACCACTCAGCAGCGTAAAGATGAATGCGCTGAGCAGAATGTAAAAACGATTCATACGTGCATTCCTTATAGTAAATTTTGGGAAAGTTTTAGGTATTTTAGGTGCTGGAAATTAATAAAGCCAGCCTTCTTAAGTTAAGATTGAACAAGTTACTTATTGGTTTCTGTTATGGCTCACGAAAAATGCCACTAGCGGCTTCATCAACTACTTTTTTACGCAAACCACCATATAAAGTGACAGTCGGTGCATTGTCACGCTTGCTATCACTCGTACCAACGCTTTTAGTGACAAAAAACATAATTTTACAACCACTGTTTGCGCCACAGTCTCCAGAACCTGAAATGTCTTGCAACGCACTGGGTAACTCTGCTCTTGTAGTGATATGATCAACTTGGGATGTCACCTGTTTGCCACCAATTGTTTTACGTTTGATATTTTGTTTTGCAATCAGTGCAACAGGAATATTTGTATCCTCAATCATAGCTTGTACATCCAAGTCTTGATAACCACGCGGTATTTCAATGCCAATCTCGCCGATTTGAAAAGCGTAATTGTATTCAACCATATTAGCAGCCATTCTGGTTTGTAACTTGGTACTCTCCATACTGCTAATACCTAACATGGTTAAAATCACCAGTAACATCAGTGAGACAATAAGTACAGCACCAGACTGATGACTTAATTGTTTAATTATGTGCATGTTATGCTCCATTTCCACAGTTTCTTATCCACTGTTTCTTACTTTTATCGTGGTGCTAAATAAGCGATGTCTGTAGCCTTCCTCATTGTCTAGGTTTTTATCATCATTTGGGTTATAAGTGCCATTTGGCATATCAGGGTCTAATTCAAAATTACGGTCAGTTGCACCCGTCAAGTCAAAACGTTTATTTGCGGTACGCATTAAAATATTGATTCGCACACTAATGATTGGAGCAAAGGGAGATACTGTTGCTTGTACGTAGCGGTCAACCACATTGTCTAAATCAGTATCAATACCATAACGTACTTGTAAAGACTCAACCCCTTCGATAAATAATACGTCATTTTTAAACAAGGCAAATCCATCTATCGCATCCTTTGCTGAGCCATTTCCATCTTTATCAATCGCTTTGACTTGATAGGTGACTTGCAAACGTTCTTCAATCGTAGGTTTATTAGCTATTACGGGCACATGAAATACTTCTACAGGCCAAGAATAATTTTTGCTAAGCTTTGATGTTAGAATAACAATAGGAGGAGAGCCTGAAACACTGGAAACCTGATAAGGTTCAGCACCAGAACAATCTGTCATAATTAACATATCCCCAGAGGCGGGAATAGCACTTTCTGTATGTAACTGAATATGGGCATTAAAAATTGAAAAACCACCTGCTGGAGTGGAACATTGTTGTGCTTTAACATAGTTTTTTTCTGCTATCACTTCTTGACATAAATTAATATCTGTCACACTCTTACTTAAACACCAAGTAGGTAAAGGGTCTCCAATCGTAGGCGGTGTACCACCTTCAGGTACTATCACATTTAAATCCTCACAAGTCACATTGCCATACGAGGTTTTCGTATTCACAATAGCCGCCGCAGCAGGATAATTTAAGCGCAACTTACCATTTACAGCAAGATGACTTACTGTCAATACATCAGAAGAAGGTGTTGATTTACTAACAATTTTATCATTTACATCACGAAGCGAGCTATTATTCTGTACTGAAATAGAAGCAGGTTTGATAAACCCTGAAACAATGCCCGAACAGCCAAAATAGCCCCCCATCCGTATATTATAAGATAAGTCTTCCATCAAAAAACGCGCATCTTCTTGCAACCGAGAAAGCTCATCTTGTAAGGCTGATGTTTTTTTAGTTGAAGACATGATTGCTAAAACACCCGACATTATCGTCAAGCTAATGGTTACAGCAACCAACATTTCAATTAAACTTAGACCTTTTTGCGTTTTCATAATGCTACATTCCAACTTTGCTGTTTCATCAAAGCATCTTCACTACGGTCTTCAGTCCAACTAATAGTGATTGTATATAAGCTATCGGTTTGATCCCAGCTAATCACACCCTGACCTAAGGGCAAAGACGCTGCAAGTGCCTTACACCAACTATTTAAATCGTATGTAACAACATCGCTGACTGAGCAGAAATCAGAATCACAATTCACTGAGGCTTCTGGACATGAACCTTCAGGGAAAGCATATCCGCCATTATCAGCATTCCCATTGTCTATATTGTCTTTATTAGCTCGCATTCTATCCATGATGTCATAAGCAAGAAATGCAGCTTGGGTACGCACATAAGCCGAGTGATTAAACTGCTGACCTCGCGCTTGCAAACTAGCAATCCCAATCAACCCAATTGAAAGAATAAGTAAAGCTATCATCATTTCTAACATGGAAAAACCCGCATGATATTGGGTTATTAGTTGTTTTCGCATGGTATACCTCTTTATATCAAGGTTGTACACAAGAATACTCACGATCAGTCAAAGATGTACGCCCCGTCACTTGGATAGTAACTTCTCGACCCGGAGGATCACGTTCTATCGCATTTTCTAGGCATAGGGCAAATGACATTCTAAGCGTTCTTGATAAACCTGTTAAACTGCCACGAGAACTATAAACAATCGAACTAAGCTCATCGGGGCCATCAACTCGTATGTCATCATTGAAATTAAATACTCGCAATTTTTCGCAAGTGGCATCCCAATCATTAGTGCAATCTAAAGTACCATTGTCATTTGTATCATCCCATACAATCCAACCAGAACCCCATTCATTATCTTTACCTTGTGATGCAAGAGGCTCAATTCTGATATTACGCCCAATAATAGATTCACTACGGGCATAATTAAGTACACTGACAAATTGATTGGTTTTGGCAGTAATTCGATTATTAATTAATGAGTAGCGCAAACCTGGCAAAGCGGTTGAAACCAAAATGCCTAATATAGCCACTGTTACCATTAACTCTACGAGAGTAAAAGCACGTTGTCTGTTCATAGTACAAGTTGTAGCAAGCTTAAATATAAAAGTCACTTTTCAAGGTGACAAGAGGGCATCGTTAATCGTCGAAAGGTTTAATATCGAAAATAACTTTTTGAATATAAATAAATTATAAATCATTATATCACTGTCAGCAATATTCAAGTTGACTATTCTATGAATATAGCAGCTTGTTTGTAAAAGTAAAATATATAGAACTGATTTGAAATCTTTATTAAAGATATTGAAGTATAATTAACGGCATAAGGTAAACTAAAGTCACAAGGGTTAAGAATATAGCGTTTTGATGAAGGTATTAATAAATTATTTTGTAATTTTCCTGAACATAATAACTTACAATTATTTCTCGATGTTCCTTAGTTTTTGTTAGATTCAGAGAAATTATATGGATGAGTTTTTGTTTTCAAGCATTTTTATAGGATCATCAATATGAATCATTCAGTTTTAAATCAAACGATTAGCCAATCACGCCGTTTTACTTTAAAAGCGATTGCAGCACTACCTTTTTGTGGTTATGGGTTATTGGCACAAGCGGCTGAAGATGTAGCATGTACGTTGCCTCCAGCTATGGCGCAAGGACCTTATTGGGTAGATGAAAAATTAAATCGTGCGGATATTACGACCAATACCGACCGTGCATCAGTCTTAAATGGTTTGCCACTGACTTTGAATTTGCGTATTTTTAACGATAATGCTGGCAGCTGTGGCACTGAATCTGTACCCAATGTTCAAATTGATATTTGGCACGCGGATGCGGCGGGTGAATATTCTGATGTTTCAGGTAGCGGACAATCTAATACCAAAGGACTCGATTTTTTGCGAGGTTATCAACGAACAAATTCTGAAGGCAGAGTCAGTTTTAACACAATTTATCCCGGTTGGTATCCCAGCAGAACCGCACATATTCATTTACGCGCCCGTGCTTATGATGAAAATGGCAATAATATCTATGACTTCGCAACCCAATTTTTTCTTGATGATGATGTCACAGATACGGTTTATGCAACTGAACCTTATAATACTCGTGGTACGCGCGATACTCGCAATAGCAATGATTATTTTGGTTATTTAAATGTACAAACTCCTCCAATGCTCAATTTGACTACAAATGATGATGGCAGCATGACAGGTGAAATTGCTATTGGCTTATCTGGCTTACCCGATAGTGTTGTGACAAGTGGCGCTGATTTTAATGTGACGACTACTAGTGATGGCGATAGCATTACCCCTTCTATTAACAGTGTGTTAAGCGTAAAACCTGCTGATGTAGGTACAATTGGTAATATTTATGTATTGGCATATTTTAATGGTTCATGGTTTATCAATGATGGACAAACTTGGGTGGCTTATGATGAGTCAGCAGGCACGAATTTAGCCGCTTTTTATACAGGTTTATTGCAAACTACGCACAATTTGACCATTTTATCGGGTTTAGATGTTACTCGCTTAAAAGGCACAAAATTGTATGTTGGTTACGGTATAACTTCCCAAGATATGTTGCAAAAATCACAATACCAAGCAGCTTATACATTGTAGTCAAAACAGCATCTGTATTTAGGAATGCACAATTTATCTTGTTTGGGCAGTTGCATTCCTATGGGGTAAGTTACAGCTAAC
>JAYQWJ020000626.1:0-2348 GCA_035829175.2 Candidatus Albibeggiatoa psychrophila | reverse complement strand
ACTTCTAACTATACAGTTAAATACTGCTTTTTCAGATTGATTGAGAAATCTTTAATTTTAATATGGTTTCTATTACTGCTCACCAATAAATTTTGTTTTGGCATTATTCTTGAGTAATATTGTAAAGAATTGTCGTGTATAATATGCAATAATTTTAATTAACTATATGATTGTATTGAATATAGAATGTTGCATTTTTATAATGGTTTGTTGATTTATTTTGCAAAGCCATGATTTAAATATCAAATATGCGCTTAATTTTATCAAAATATATTCATACCTTGATAGTCCAATGATATTTTAGAGCATGTTTAGTCTAACTAGAGAAATCAATCATGAAAGAAAATAGTATACCAAATATGCCCAAAACCTATGTTTGGTCTGATACATTAATATTGCTCTTTTCTAATTTTTTCATTTATTTAATAGTCGTTGCGATGGGTGTTAATCTATGGGAAGGTTTGCATGATTGGACTCGAAAGTATGAAGAATTTGAAATTGATGAATTATTTTCCCTAATTATGGTTAATAGTATTTTTCTTACAATTTATTCCGGGCGCCGTTGGCTAGACGCGAAACGGCAACTTATTTATCAAAAATGGATAACAGAACAATATCAGCTTGAAAAACAACGTGCTGAAACGGCTGATATGGCTAAAGGTATGTTTTTGGCCAATACCAGCCATGAACTTAGAACCCCAATTAATGGCATTATTGGTTCAACAGAACTATTGTTGGATACTAAACTGGATAAAGAACAAACTGATTATGCCCAAACAGCTAAATATAGTAGTGAAATTTTATTAAATCTTATCAATGAAATTCTGGATTTCTCTAAAATTGAAGCGGGTCAAATGATTTTAGAAACTGAGCCTTTTATTCTGCGAGATTGTATAGAGCAAGCAATTGATTTGATTGCAATGAATGCGCATAAAAAACAACTCAATGTTAGTTATTTTATTGAGCAAGATGTGCCTGAAATTATCATTGGTGATGTAACACGCTTACGTCAAGTCATCATTAATTTACTCAGCAATGCTTTGAAATTTACTGATAAAGGTGAAATTAAAGTACACGTTTCAACAAAATCCATTAGCGAAAATAAGCAATATACCCTGCAATTCTTTGTACAAGATACAGGCGAAGGTATTTCTGAACAGAAACTCAATAATTTGTTTAAAGCATTTGTACAAGCTGATGCTTCGATTACTCGCAAGCATGGTGGTACAGGCTTAGGGCTTGCTATTAGTAAAGATATTTGCGAATTGATGGGAGGTCAAATTTGGCTTGAAAGTCAATTAGGTGAAGGCTCAACTTTCTTTTTTACGATTACCGCAGCTGTAACCAACGAAACCGCGTACCCTCATTTATATCGTTCCGCCGAAGCATTCACTGGCAAAAAAGCCTTAATTTGTACTCAGCAATTATCCAATTTAAAAACAATTGAAACGTTTATACATAAATGGGGAATAACTACCGAGGTTTTTCAACAACCTATTGATTTAATGAATTATTTGGAAGTAGATGATAGTGCTGATATTATTATTTTGGACATGGTAGAAGATGTGTCCAAACTTAAATCTATCATGCACAAAGATTATAAGTATTTAGTGCTTAATCAATTGAATCAAATCAAACCAGATTTAACCCCGTTTGATGTGCATTTTCTTTCCAAACCACTTAAACCTAAAAGATTGCATGAAACCTTGTTGAGTATTTTTATGGGTTCAAATGCGCTACAAATACATGATGCAGTTGATAATCGTCCTTCTCTACCACCTGCAATTCATTTGAATATTTTATTGGCGGAAGATAATCAGGTAAATCAAAAGATTGCGGTGATTATTTTACAAAAGTTAGGATATAGCGTGGATATTGCAAATAATGGCTTGGAAGTGCTAGAAAAAACAGAACAGAAAAAATACGATGTTGTCTTGATGGATATGCAAATGCCTAAAATGGATGGCTTGACCGCAACCCAAGAATTGATTCGTCAATATCCAAATTCATGCCCAGTTATTATTGCAATGACAGCGAATGCAACCGCAAATGATAAAAAGCAATGCTTCGAAGTCGGTATGAGTGATTATTTAGTAAAACCGATTAATCGCCAGTTGCTAGCTGAAAAATTAATACAATATGGCAAGCAACTTTATAATAGCGAGCCGACTATTTCACCAAGCTAATTATATAATATTAAATTAGTTTTGTTAAAACAAGGCATGTAAACTCTAGCACGGGAGTCCAAAGCTTGTGTTTTGCCAATGACTACAAACAGGTCAAGTGTTGCGCCAGATTTTGCCTAGCTATTTTATAAGCAATGGCGACAACAGCATTAACCATGCTTT
>JAYQWJ020000625.1:0-4020 GCA_035829175.2 Candidatus Albibeggiatoa psychrophila | reverse complement strand
GGCTATTTTCAAGTATACTTTCGCCTCATTGCCCATATTCCCTATATTGATTTATGCACTTCACTATCATCCAAAAAATACTCGGCTTTCTACTGATTGCATTCAGTTTAACACTTGCACCCCCAATGCTGGTTTCACTCATTTACCAAGATAAGGCATTAGGTGCATTACTGGTCGCATTTTTTGTCATGTTTGGTTTGGGGATGGTGTTCTGGTTTCCCGCCCGACATTCAAAACAAGAATTATATTTACGCGATGGTTTTATTATTACGGCCGTGTTCTGGAGCGTGTTGGGGGTAGTTGGTGCATTACCATTTTTATTCTTAGACAATATCACAATTGCAAAAGCGGTTTTTGAATCGGTGTCAGGATTTACCACCACGGGTGCGACAGTATTGTCAGGTTTGGACGATATGCCCAAGTCGTTACTCTATTATCGTCAACAATTACAATGGCTTGGTGGTTTAGGGATTATTGTTTTAGCCGTTGCGATTTTACCGATGTTGGGTATTGGTGGAATGCAATTATATCGCGCCGAAGCCCCCGGTCCTATGCGTGATGAAAAATTAACGCCGCGCCTAGCACATACTGCAAAAGCCTTATTATTCATTTATAGCAGCTTAACGATTTCTTGTGCATTAGCCTATTGGGCAGCGGGCATGACCTTATTTGATGCAATTTGTCACAGCTATACCACAGTGGCAACAGGCGGCTTTTCAACCCATGATGCCAGCTTAGGTTTTTATGATAATGTGTGGATTGAAGTCATTGCGATTTTTTTCATGATGATGGGTAGTCTTAATTTTTCGATTCATTTTATCGCATGGCGCAAGCATGATTTAATAACCTATTGGAACGATATTCAAGGTATGGTTTTTATTGCTATTGTGGCGGGCTTAATTGGAATTTCGATTATCGTACTGATGTGGACAGGTAAATACCCCGATTTTTTCACTGCATTGCGTTACGCCAGTTTTCAAGTTGTTTCGATTATTAGCAGTACAGGTTATTTAACGGATGAGTTTCATCAATGGCCCTTATTTTTGCCCGTACTCATTTTAGGCAGTGGTTTTATTGGAGGCTGTGTGGGTTCTACAACGGGTGGAATTCGTGTGGTGCGAATGATTTTGTTATATAAACAGGCAGCGCGTGAAATTATGCGGCTTATTCATCCCAATGCGATTATCACGGTTAAAATTGGTCAACGCAAAGTGTCTGATTCTGTTGCACAAGCAGTTTGGGGATTTAGCTTTTTATACATGGCGAGCTTTATTTTGCTATCGCTGATGTTCATGGCGACAGGTGCGGATATGGTAACAGCGTTTGCGGGTGTGGCATCCACTTTGAATATGACAGGTCCATCGTTGGGTACAGTGGCATTGACGTTTGAATCAGTGGATAGTTCGGCAGGTTTATGGATATTGAGTTTTGCAATGTTATTGGGACGTTTAGAGGTTTTCACATTGCTGGTATTATTAACCCCTGCATTTTGGCGGCATTGATAAGAAAAAATGTTGGTATAGAAAATAGGCAAAACAAGTTTTGAATTCCTGCGTTGCCACATCAATTATGCGTTAATTAAAAAATCGCATCTTTAGGTGTTAAAGCCGCTTTTTTATCAATTTTTTCTGATGATGTCACATAAGCAGGTTTTCGGGTTGAGCGAACCGCTTTTTTCTGTTTAATTTCACGCCATGATTCTACTTGCTTTCTGGCTTTAGGCTTATTTACACTCGCGACAATCGTTGATTCTTGTGCTTCTGCAATATCTTTGGCTGTTTCAGCAGAGTGTTCCGTAGATTTCCGAATTAATGGATTCATTACCGCTTCTTCAGTCTCAAGCCAACTTTTGTTCCGAGAAGCAACAGTCAAACCTTCAGGTTGTTCAATCGGAGGTAAATAAGCTTGCGTGACACGCTCCATATCAATCAGTTGTACTTTTACAACAGTCCACAATACAATACTTGCCGTTAATAATAATAACAATACATCTAATTGCCATCGCATTGGGTTTTCATTTTTTTTCTTATTAGATTTCTTAGACATAAGCTTCAACTTTAGAGAATAAGCGATTTCAAGAACAAGTGTTATATAATAAGCTAAAAGCAAAATATATGCACTGATTTTTTTACCACACAATTATTTTTACAAAGGTTTTATTCTGATGCACGGCAGTCCTTTTGAACAAGAGTCGGATGATAATTTATTGTCAGAAATCAATATTATACCGCTAGTTGATGTCATGCTAGTATTGTTGATTGTGTTTATGATTACAGCTCCATTGCTAACACCGTATAGCGTTGTCGTAAACTTACCACAAACTAGCGATGCGCAAAATCCTCTAAATAACCCCTCTCATATACAATTAAGTATCAATCAGCAAGGGCAGATTTTTTGGCAACAAGAACTCATTGATAAAACCATGTTAAGCCAACGTTTACAAATAATTGCTCAACAAACGCCACAACCTGAATTATATTTATATGCTGATAAAATGTTGCGTTATCAACGCTTACAAGAAGTCATGGTCGCGGCACAAAAAGCGGGTGTCGATAAAATGGGATTTGTACATGAGTCTGAGTAATGGTATTTTTAACTCATTAAGGACACTGAGTCCTATTAATCCTAAAAAATGTAAGAAATAACAACAATCGAGGTCTTATATGTTAAATCCGGTCAAGGTCGGCGTATTAGGTTTAGGAACTGTAGGCAGCGGGACAGTGAATGTATTACAGCGCAATGCAGAAGAAATTGCCCGTCGAGCAGGACGTGGCATTGTTGTAACATGCGCGAGTGCGCGTGATTTGAGCAAATCTCGAGCTTGTCAAACCAACAGCATCACCTTGACCCAAGACCCGTTTGATGTGATAAATGACCCCGACGTGGAAATTATCGCAGAACTAATTGGCGGCACTGAGCTTGCTAAAGAATTGGTTTTAAAAGCGATTGAGCAAGGCAAACATATTGTGACTGCCAATAAAGCCTTGATTGCAATTCATGGCAATGAAATTTTCAAAGCCGCTCAGGATAAAGGGGTTATGGTTGCTTTTGAGGCAGCAGTCGCGGGTGGGATTCCGATTATTAAAGCGATTCGTGAGGGTTTAAGCGGCAATAGTATCGAATGGTTGGCGGGAATTATTAATGGCACGGGGAATTTTATCTTGACTGAAATGCGTGATAAAGGGCGGGAATTTTCCGATGTTTTGGCTGAAGCGCAAGCTCTTGGATATGCTGAAGCCGACCCAACGTTTGACGTTGAAGGCATTGATGCAGCTCATAAATTGACTATTTTAGCGTCGATTGCCTATGGTGTGCCGTTGCAGTTTGAAAAAGTGTATACCGAAGGCATTACAAAAATTACCCGTGAAGATGTGCAATATGCGAATGAATTAGGCTATATAATTAAGCACTTAGGCATTGCAAAACGTCAAGAAAATGGTATTGAATTGCGGGTACATCCAACTTTAATTCCACATAAACGCCTGATTGCCAATGTGGATGGTGTCATGAATGCGGTGCTAGTCAAAGGTGATGCTGTTGGTTCAACATTATATTATGGCGCGGGTGCAGGGGCTGAACCCACTGCTTCTGCGGTAGTCGCTGATTTGGTTGATGTGGTGCGTACTTTGACTGCTGACCCTGAAAATCGAGTGCCTCATTTAGCATTTCACTCTAACGTGCTTGCTAATATTGCGGTAATGCCAATGGAACAGATTGAAACTTCATATTATTTACGCATGACCGCCTTGGATAGAAAAGGGGTGTTGGCTCAAGTGACAAGTTTGCTTAGCGACAATGACATCAGCATCGAAGCGATTATTCAGAAACAAGTGGGCGATGCGGATTCCGTTACGATTGTGATTTTAACCCATGATGTAAAAGAAGCGCATGTTAATCAAGCAATTCAAAACATTGAGGCATTAGAAGGGATTGAAGGACAAGTGATGCGGATGCGTTTAGAAAATTTGAACAGTTAAGTTTAAAAAGTTGCACGTCTGCCGTTCAGTACGTGCAACACCC
>JAYQWJ020000624.1:0-3215 GCA_035829175.2 Candidatus Albibeggiatoa psychrophila | reverse complement strand
GGACGTACCCGCATCACCGCACCGTCCATAATCGCCGCACGTAACTGTTTTCGATTATTCAACTGCTGCGTCTTTTTAGCGGTTTTCAAGGCATTATCCAAATATACCAACATCACCACGCCAAATTCCGCCGCCACGCCCGCCAAGGCAATAAAACCCACTGCCACCGCCACCGACAAATTAAAATCCAACAAAAACAACAACCAAAAGCCGCCCACCAACGCAAAAGGCAAGGTCGCCATCACAATCAGAGCCTCAGTCATATTGGAAAATGTCAGATATAACAACAACAAAATAATCACCAAAGTGAACGGCACAACCTGATTGAGTTTCTCCTGAGCGCGTAACATATACTCATATTGCCCCGACCATGTAATTGAATAACCTGCTGGTAAATCAACCTGTTGCTGTACAATCTGCTGTGCTTGCTTGATATACGTGCCTAAATCCACATCCCGAATATCCACAAATGTCCAACCATTAAGCCGCGCATTCTCACTTTTTAACATCGGTGCGCCATCAACAATATTGACCTCCGCCACTTGTTGTAAACTAATATGTGCGCCTGTCGGGGTGATAATCGGTAATAATTTGAGTTTTTCCACATTATCCCGAGTTTCGCGTGGAAAACGTAAATTAACGGGATAACGCTCTAAACCTTCCACCGTCTCCGTGATATTTGCGCCACCGATTGCAGAACTGACCAATAAATTGACATCAGAGATATTTAAGCCAAATCTTGCCATTTTCTCCCGATTAGGCACGATTTCCACATAACGACCACCCGTAACCCGTTCAGAATACGCCGAAACTGTGCCATCAATCGTCATCAAAACTTGCTCAATTTGTTGTCCGACCTTTTCAATGATTTTCAAATCCTCACCCGCGACTTTAATCCCCACAGGCGTTTTAATCCCCGTCGCTAACATATCAATACGGGTTTTAATCGGCATCACCCAAGCATTGGTTAATCCTGGGAATTTCACTGTTGCATCAAGCTCCTCAATCAACTTGTCAAGCGTCATGCCTTCGCGCCATTCGGATTGGGGTTTGAGCTGAATCAAGGTCTCAATCATGGTTAACGGTGCGGGATCAGTTGCGGTGTCAGCACGCCCGATTTTACCAAAAACCCGCGTTACTTCGGGAAAAGTAGCAATTAAGCGATCAGTTTGCTGTAATAACTGTTGTGCTTTGCCGATAGACACACCCGGTAAGGTGGTTGGCATATACATTAAATCCCCTTCATACAATTCAGGCATAAACTCCGTGCCTAAACCTGATGCCATTTTTTTCAACAACGGAATATCTGCAAAAGTGGTTTTCCAATATTGGGTTAAATCTGCTTGCCATTCAGTTAATTGCTCAACACTTTGTTGTCGATAAGTTTCAATTTCTGCCCATTGTTTGGTAATCGGTTCAACTGCTTGTAAAGGTAATTTTACAGGTGTGAGTAAACCGCCAATCCCTTGCAATGGTATGAATAAGGTTAACATGATTAAAAATGCGATGAAAACGGTCGTTCTAGGCATAAATAAAACTAAAGTTAATAAAGGTTTGTAAATAAATATTAGAATCAAACTGATAGGATTTTGCTTTTCACTAGGAATCCAACCGCGAATAAAATAGCCCATTAACACAGGTACAAGCGTGACAGATAAGCCTGCGGCGGCTGCCATTGCATAGGTTTTGGTGTATGCCAAAGGTGAAAATAATCGCCCTTCTTGTGCTTCTAAGGAAAATACGGGGATAAAGCTTAAAGTGATAATCAACAATGAGAAAAATAACGCGGGCCCAACTTCGGTTGCAGCATCTGCGATTAATTGCCAATGTTGTTCAGAACTGAGTTTTTGTCCTTTATTATCCTGTTTCCAGTGTTCGATATGTTTATGCGCGTTTTCAATCATCACAATCGCCGCATCCACCATCGCCCCAATCGCAATTGCAATACCACCCAATGACATGATATTGGCATTAACTCCTTGAGATTGCATAATAATAAACGCAATTAAAATCCCAATCGGCAAGGTGATAATCGCCACCAAAGCAGAACGCAAGTGAAATAGAAAAATCAAACAAACTAAGGCGACAACAATGAATTCTTCTTGCAATTTATGCTTTAAATTATCCACTGCACTCAAAATCAATGTAGAACGGTCATAAGTCTCAATTATCTCCACACCTTTGGGCAAACCTGCTTGTAATTGCTGCAATTTTTCCTTCACTTTAGCAATCACTGACAGCGCATTTTCACCGTAACGCATCACGATAATGCCGCCTGTGATTTCGCCTTCACCGTCCAAATCCGCCACCGCACGACGCATTTCAGCCCCGAGTTGCACGGTCGCAATGTCACGAATCAATAACGGCGTACCACTGGAATTAATCGCAACGGGAATGGTTTCTATCTGTTTGATATTAGACAAATAACCTTTAGTCCGAATCATATATTCGGCTTCTGCCAATTCAATCACTGAGCCGCCAACTTCTTGATTGGCGTTTTGAACCGCTTGTTTGACTTTGGCTAAGGGAATGTTGTAAGTTCTTAATTTATCAGGGTCTACGATGATTTGATATTGTTTGACCATGCCGCCCACGCTCGCGACTTCCGCCACCCCTTCCACGGTTTGCAATTCATATTTTAAGAACCAGTCTTGCAAGCTGCGTAATTCGGACAAGTCATGTCGATTGGTTTTGTCCACCAGCGCGTAGGAATATACCCAGCCCACGCCCGTTGCATCAGGGCCTAAACGCGGTTGTACGCCTGCGGGTAAATCGGCGGCGGCTTGGTTGAGGTATTCTAAAACCCGTGATCGCGCCCAATATAAGTCTGTGCCATCTTCAAAAATCACGTACACATAGGAGTCGCCAAAAAAGGAATAACCGCGTACTACTTTGGCTTTTGGTACGGATAACATGGTGGTGGTAATCGGATAAGTCACTTGATCTTCAACGACTTGGGGTGATTGTCCTGCGTAGGATGTTTTGATAATCACTTGTACATCGGACAGGTCGGGAATCGCGTCGAGTGGGGTGTTTTTCAGTGCATTCCAACCGAGTACAGTGAGCATGACGGTTGCCATTAACACTAAAAATCGATTATAAATTGACCACTGGATGAGTTTGGCTAACATGCTACATTCCCCTGTTTAGATTGAGAATGATTAATGCTGTGCATGACTGCCTCCTTGCATTTCAGCATCACCCATCCGCATAAA
>JAYQWJ020000623.1:0-2432 GCA_035829175.2 Candidatus Albibeggiatoa psychrophila | reverse complement strand
ATGCAGACATAAATCCTCCTCAGAATTTTCAGTTGTGTTTTGTTTTTATAAGTTGCAATGATTTAACTAAAAAATAAGTTTATGAATTATTATTTAAGTTTTATTATTTAGCTTATGATTGATTTTGCTTAGTCAATGCTAGTATTAAACGATTTTGATGAATGTTAAAGCGATAATTTTTTATGTGAAGTATAAGTTTTTATTATAATTTAATAATATTAGTAAGTTGTGATACTTAAAATGTAGAATATAATTAATAGCCTAGCTAACTGTGCTGAACTCAGTTTAAAAATGAACTTTAACTTGCACAATAACTCGGACAGTTTTACTTAAAAATGATTGGGAGCGAGCTGGAAAATGAGCAAAAATATTATTTTCAATGACAAAGCATCATCCTTAAAGCTCTCCTGAAAGGATTACAAATCGTATTGGAACAAAAAAGCAGGGTTTTGATGCGGTGGCTGAACCTGAATTGCATTAAATAAACAGCAAGTTGCGCCATGATACTAACATCAAATCCATAGCTCTCAAACTCTATTCAATAAAGCCAATGAAATCATGCTTTCATGCCGTTCTTCTTAACTTAGGTTTTAACTTCAATTCTATTATCTATTAAATTTCGTCCAGACTTTCATACCTCCTGTCATTGCGGCACTATTGTAGCTTGATTTTATATAAATCCGTACGAACTATTGATTTTATAGAATACAGTCATTTATTCTGTGATAAGACGCTAACTTTTTAAGGAATTTTCATATGTTTCCCAGATTTATTTTTTTCAACTTATTGCTATTCGCCTCATATAGCTGGGCTGAATCGGTAAAATATCTCCAATGGTGGGATGAATACTTACCAACTCGTGAAGAGCTAGCAACATCCTTAAGTTACCGAGGAGACTATGTTGTTACCCATCATTTAGACCTTAATGATGATGGCATTGAAAATGATACGCGGATTTGTAAACCGCTCAAAATAGATACACCTTTTAATCCAGTGCCAATGTGTCCGCGTGATTTCAACTGGGCTAATTATCGTGAAGATAGACCAAGTGGACGTTTTTACGGTGCTTTTAATGCAAACTTTATCAATACATCTAGTTTAAAAACAACCAGTTATGGCAAAGAAGTATACGCCATTAGAAAATTGTCACAACCTACGGTACAAAATGATGGCGCGTCACCCAATCTATATTCTACAAAATATCCACACAATATTGCTCGTGCTTTAAATCGTTACAGTGATATATTTTGGGCGGACATGACACTATTTGTCGTTGATCCGAATTGGACGCAACCCGCGAAAGCCTTTTATTCAGTAGATGACGCTTCGACGAATTTCAGTGCTTTTTTTTTATGGAAGAAAGAAGATTTTGTTAATGGTGGCGCATCAGCAGATAATATCGTATTTGATGCAACCAGTAGCCTTAAAATTGATTTAACGCGACATTGGAAAAACATGGAAGATGCACGCTTTATCGTTCAAGAAGGCGAGCAAATGTGGATTAGTGAATATGTATTCGATGAGTTAACGTCAGGTTATATCATTAGTTTAAATCCACTTGATTCACGTTGGGCTAAATATAATCCTCAAGATTGCGATCTTGCAATTAACACTGAAACGATTAAATTTGTTGAACATGAATTTACTGATGTACAAGGGGCAGGGGCTTATTTTGCGCGTTATACCTATATGCCTTCTGACCAAGAACCACAAAATTTAGCTTTTATTTTTGATAATTTTCAGCTTTTTGCCACAAATAATCCTACCGATGCGCCTTCTAAACGTTCTATTCCAAGCGTAGATGTGAAAGTTGCTCCCAGTTTCGCGTTTGATGAACAATTACAAGCTGTTATGAGTGAAACACTTTTTTCTATAGGAAGTGCCGTCAATGGTGGTTTGATTCAAGCTTATGCCAGTGATCAATTAGATATTCGCGGTGTGATTACGCCACAAGAAGAGCATATTGATAAGCAAGCTGATATTATCGTTGTGATTGGTTATTTGCCGAATAGGGATGCTGACCTAAGTGAATTGCAAACGTTTTTATTAAATAGCAAAGGCATGATAGCTTCTTGGAATGGCAGTTTAGAGGGTTTAGCGGCTTTAGAAATGAATGTGACGCTGACTCCTGAATATCGAGTGCAATTATTTCCTGTCAGTATTGAACGCTTTAAAAACTATTCAACAATGGATTCAGTTGTATTAGGTTGTGATGAACGTCCTATCACTTATACAGGTGTTATAGGTCAGCCCGGTGTTTATCAGTTTTATTATGGCTATATGCTAGAATATGGTGAATTAGTTTATTCTCAACAACCGATTACCATTGAACTATTGCCAGACCCAGAACCACCAATAGACGACGCTGAAACGGATGATTCAACAGATGAAACGGGTGACGCTGAAACGGATGATTCAACAGATGAAACGGG
>JAYQWJ020000622.1:0-3139 GCA_035829175.2 Candidatus Albibeggiatoa psychrophila | reverse complement strand
CCAAAATATTTTTATCCAAAATAAAATCATGCTGTAAAAATTATTTCTATCACTTTGTGGTTTATTTCCAACACACATATCTTAAAAAAGCGCAATATGCTACAATTTGTGCAAATATCGCAACATAAATATCAAGATGAAAACAACACAATTTGGTAAAGTGGCTGTGCTTATGGGTGGCAACTCGGCTGAGCGTGTTATTTCACTTAAAAGTGGACAAGCTGTATTAGAGGCGTTACTTAAGCAAGGTGTTGATGCTATTGGAATTGATAGTGCGACCCAGCTCCATTTGTTAATTGAAAAAGAAATTGATAACGTCTTTATAGCATTGCACGGACGAGGTGGTGAAGATGGGACGATTCAGGGCTATTTAGAAACCTTGGGTTTACCATATACAGGGAGTCGGGTTTTAGGCTCTGCGCTGGCAATGGATAAATTGCGTACCAAACAAATTTGGCAAGCAGCTGATTTTCCGACACCCATTTCTGTCATCTTGAATGAAAATACTGATTTTGCCCAAGTTGCAGCGCAATTAGATTTACCGTTGATGGTCAAACCCGTACTGGAAGGTTCAAGTGTAGGTATGGCGAAAGTCAAAGCGGTGGATGAATTAAAACAAGCGTGGCAACACGCTGCCGAATACCAATGTACTGTGATTGCAGAAAAATTCGTCACGGGTGTGGAATATACGATTGCAATTTTGCATAATAGAGCGTTGCCTGTGATTTGTTTGGAAACCCCGCGCGATTTTTATGATTTTGCGGCGAAATATACAGAGAATAGCACCCAATATATTTGTCCTTGTGGTTTATCTGCAACAGAAGAGCATAAATTACAGGATTTAGCCTTACGTGCATTTAATACAGTGGGCGCAAATGGTTGGGGACGAGTGGATTTAATTTGTGACGAGATGGGGCAACCTTATTTGTTAGAAGTGAATACCGTGCCGGGGATGACCGATCATAGTCTAGTGCCAATGGCGGCAAAAGTCAGTGGGATGAATTTTGAGCAGTTGTGTGTAGAAATTTTAAAAACGGCTAAGAAATAATATCTTATAAAGTGTCAGCTTTGATATAGTTAAATAACATCATGAATATAAGCAATTTACAAGCCCGTCGTAAAGCAACAGATAGTAAGCCGTTGCAACGTATTAATAGCGGTCAATATTGGTTGATGGTGTTAATTATCATGGCAGGCAGCTTATTTATTGTTAGTACGCTATTATGGTGGTTAAGTCACCCGCAAAGCTTTTTAGTGAAAAAAATTAGCATCGAAGGGCAACAACAGACCAGTCCTGATGAAATACAAAAAGCCATTGCACCTTACTTAAATGTGGGCTTATTTTATTTGCAATTAGACAAAATTGAGCAGGCGGCATTAAGTTTGCCTTGGATAAAAAATGTCACGGTTAAAACAGTATGGTTCAATAAATTATATTTACACATAACAGAATATCAACCACTGGCGAAGTGGCAACAGAATACTTATGTAGACCCAACTGGCGAATTATTTAACATACCGCAACAGCTGATGAATATGCCCCAATTTGCAGGTGACAAAGACTGTATACCAGAAATGATAGCGCGCTATCGGCAAATACAAATAACCATGCAAGCTGTACAATTAAAATTACAAAAATTAAGCTGTCTGCCGCGCAAAACATGGGCGATTCATTTAAATAAAGGTATTCAACTGAATTTAGGTCGTGGTGATATTATGCCACGTTTACAACGTTTTATTAAAGTTTACCATCGCATCCTAGCACAGTACGCATCTTCACTGGGTGGAGATTTAGGATTATACATTGATCTGCGTTATACCAATGGCATTGCGGTGCGGTTAGCTAGGACAGAGTGAGGAGCTTATGCCAAGAGACAAAAATCTAATTGTTGGTTTAGATATTGGGACATCCAAAGTCGTAGCAATTGTTGGAGAAGTGTCTCCTGAAGGTGATGAAGTCGAAATTATCGGTATTGGTCAACATCCATCGCGCGGACTGAAAAAAGGCGTGGTTGTCAATATTGAGTCGACGATTCACTCTATCCAACGGGCGGTTGAAGAAGCAGAATTAATGTCAGGCTGCGAAATCCATTCGGTTTATACAGGGATAGCAGGTAGTCATATTCGGAGCATGAATTCTGAAGGCATTGTGGCAATACGTGACAAAGAAGTGTTGCAGGATGATGTTGACCGTGTCATTGATGCCGCACGTGCGGTTGCAATTCCTGCCGACCAGAAAATCATTCATGTTTTACCCCAAGAATATGTAATTGACAGTCAAGAAGGTATCCGCGAGCCGATTGGCATGTCAGGCGTACGTTTAGAAGCCAAAGTGCATTTAGTCTCAGGCTCAGAAAGTGCGGCGCAAAATATTGTAAAATGTATTCGCTCTTGCGGTTTAGAAGTCGATGATATTATTTTAGAACAGCTTGCGTCTAGTTCTGCCGTATTAACTGATGATGAAAAAGATTTAGGCGTGTGTTTAGTCGATATTGGTGGTGGCACAACGGATATTGCAATTTGGACAGAAGGTGCGATTCGTTACACTTCAGTGATTCCAATTGCAGGCGATCAAGTGACTAATGACATTGCGGTGGCAATGCGCACCCCAACCCAATATGCGGAAGACATCAAAATTAAATACGCCTGTGCTTTAACCAAGTTAACCAATGCTGAAGAAATGATTGAAGTGCCGAGTGTGGGTGCAAGACCGCCACGCTATTTAGCTCGCCAGACTTTAGCCGATGTGGTAGAACCACGTTATGAGGAATTATTTAATCTAGTACAATCAGTGATTCGTCGTAGTGGTTATGAAGACTTGATTGCCGCAGGCATCGTGATTACAGGCGGCAGTTCCAAAATGGATGGTGTGGTCGAGCTGGCAGAAGAAGTGTTTCACATGCCTGTCCGCATCGGTTATCCAAAATATGTTACAGGTTTAGTCGACGTTGTGCGCAATCCAATTCATGCCACAGGCGTTGGTTTGTTGCTATTTGGCTATAAACATCGTGACGAAAGCATTTCAGACATCACTATGATGGGTGGTAGCAGTAATAATGTCTTTTCTCGTGCATATCACTGGATTAAAGGTAATTTTTGATAACTGGCGAAATTCATGCGATGATAGTGAGATATTGGG
>JAYQWJ020000621.1:0-5171 GCA_035829175.2 Candidatus Albibeggiatoa psychrophila | reverse complement strand
CCTGTGAAATTGCATTGAAAATAATCTAAAAATTTCGTTAACTGCGGAACGTCGGCTAAAAACACTAAAAAACAGGTCAAATCGTTAAAAACTACAATTCATCTTTATAGCCTAATTGCTGCAAAGCTTCCTCACTATTACTCCAATTTTCTTTGATTTTCACCCACAGTTGTAAATAGGTTTTACGCCCAAGCAATTCATTAATATCTAAACGCGCCGCCTCACCAATGGCTTTTAATTTCTGTCCTTGTTTGCCAATAACAATGCCTTTATGCGAAGCTTTTTCGACCCAAATCACTGAGCTAATATGCAGCAAACCATCTTCTTGTTTAAAATGTTCTGTTTGCACGGTTAAACGATAGGGCAATTCAGCACCCAACGTCCGCACTAGTTTTTCCCGCACAATTTCTGCAACTAAAAATCGCTCACTTCTATCGGTGATGTCGTCTTTGTCAAATACATGGGTGTTAAATGGCAAATATTGAATAATTTGCTGTTCCAATTCCTGTAAATTATCGTTTCTTAAAGCAGAAATAGGGAAAATATCAGAAAAATCATAATGTGCGGAAACTTCTTGTAAAAAGGGTAAAAGTTTAGATTTATCTTGCAGTCTGTCAATTTTATTTATCGCCAAAATCACAGGTTTGCTAATTCGTTGTAATAATTTTAAAACCTGCTGATCTTGCTTAGTCCATTGCATTGCTTCAAGCAACCACACAACCATATCAACATCTTCAATACTCGATGAGGCAGTGCGATTGAGATAACGATTCATTGCAGTGTGACGGTCTTGGTGTAATCCTGGTGTATCGACATAGATAATTTGATTGTCACCTTCCGTTTTAATACCTAATAGACGGTGGCGAGTAGTCTGTGGTTTGCGCGAGGTAATACTTAATTTTTGCCCCAATAAGTGATTGAGTAAGGTCGATTTACCAACATTTGGACGACCGATAATAGCAACATAACCACAACGTGTATTCATAAATAGATTTTCCGATGAATTGTCTTTATTTAGCGCATTATATACTATTTTACAGAGAGGATTTTACTGCTTGTTATAGGTAATCTTGGGAAGAATTGAAGCATAATATTTACTCCTTATTGTTGGATGACTCCGTATATTTTATTGAGCTGATGCGGTTTTTATTTCATTAAAACACTTTAAAAATAAGGGTTTTCAAAAACTGTCAGAAGTGACGATTAATAGCAACAAATTGAATACAACTTTAAAATCAACAATATTGTTTCAATTGGTTTTTAGCATACAAGCCTCATAATGTAACGCATCACTTCTGAGATAATAAGGATATTTCATGGCTTTGCTGCAAATTGCTGAACCGGGACAATCAACTGCTCCACATCAACACCGTTTTGCCGCTGGCATTGATTTAGGCACGACAAATTCACTGGTCGCCACAGTTAAAAGTGGTATTGCTGAAACCCTTGCTGATTTACAACAACGGCATATTCTCCCATCCGTGGTTTATTATTCTGAACAACAAGCCCCCATCGTTGGATATGAAGCCACACAATATGCGGTGACTGACCCATTTAATACTATTGCGTCTGTCAAACGTTTGATGGGACGTGGCATTAAAGATGTCAAAACTATAGGCTCAAGTTTACCTTATAAATTTATTACCGATGATGAGCATGGGATGCCGATGATTCGTACTGCTGTGGGCGATGTCAGTCCAGTGCAAATCTCGGCGGAAATTCTGAAAAATTTAAAACAACGAGCACAAGACAGTTTAGGTGATGAATTAACCGGCGTAGTGATTACTGTCCCCGCTTATTTTGATGATGCTCAACGTCAAGCAACTAAAGATGCAGCACAACTGGCAGGCTTAAATGTTTTGCGTTTGCTCAATGAACCGACTGCCGCAGCGGTAGCGTATGGTTTAGACCAACAAGCAGAAGGTATTTTTGCGATTTATGATTTTGGTGGTGGCACGTTTGATATTTCAATTTTGCGCTTACAACGTGGCGTATTTGAAGTAATGGCGACGGCGGGCGATTCGGCACTGGGTGGCGATGATATTGACCGTTTGATTGCCCAATGGATTATGCAACAAGCCAATATTGCTGAAGATGTGGAACAAAAGCAAATACGTGAATTATTAGATGTTGCGCGTCAGGCTAAGGAAACATTAACCGAACAACAGCAGATTGAGATTAATGTACAAAATTGGCAAGGGGTGTTAGATCGCAATCAACTACATCAATTAGTAGATAATTTAATCCAAAAAACCTTAGCACCTTGTCGTCGAGCATTACGTGATGCGGGTGTCACAGCGGAAGAAATTAATGAAGTGGTGATGGTGGGTGGTTCAACGCGGATGCCCCGAGTGCGTGAGAAAGTGGGTGAATTCTTTAAATCCACGCCTCACACTGATATTGATCCAGATAAAGTGGTGGCAATTGGCGCGGCGATTCAAGCAGATATTTTAGTCGGTAATAAATCAGGCGATGAAATGTTGTTGCTAGATGTGATTCCATTATCGTTGGGTTTGGAAACCATGGGTGGCTTGGTTGAAAAAGTGATTCCTCGTAATACCACGATTCCTGTTGCCCGTGCGCAGGATTTCACCACGTTTAAAGATGGTCAAACCGCGATGGCAGTACATGTATTACAAGGTGAGCGTGAATTAGTGTCTGATTGTCGTTCTTTGGCGCGATTTGAATTACGTGGGATTCCGCCAATGGTGGCAGGTGCAGCACGAATTCGGGTTTCATTTCAAGTCGATGCTGATGGTTTATTGAGTGTTTCGGCACAAGAGGAAATCACAGGCACACGCAGTGAAATTATTGTTAAACCGTCGTATGGTCTCACTGATGGTGAAATTGAAACCATGCTCAAAGATTCAATGAATTATGCTGAAGATGATGTGGATGCGCGTAATTTGCGTGAACAACAAGTGGAGGCTGAGCGGGTTGTGTTAGCTTTAGAGGCTGCATTGCAAGCAGACAGTGAGTTGTTATCTGAGCAAGAATTGAGTACGATTCAGCACGCTTTACAGCAGTTACAACAAGCTCGACACGGTTCGGATATGAAATTAATTAAACAAACCATGACGAATGTAGACCAAGTGACCCAAGATTTTGCAGCTCGACGCATGGATAGTAGTATCCAAAAAGCAATGCAAGGTCATAGTGTTGAAGAATTTTCAGGAGAATAAACCCCAATGCCAAAAATTACTTTTTTAGCCCATGAAACCATTTGTCCCAACGGCGCAGAATTAGACGTGGATTCTGGTATTAGTATTTTAGATGTTGCGTTATTAAATGGGATTGAGCTGGAACATGCGTGCGAGAAATCATGCAGTTGTACCACTTGCCATGTGATTATTCGTGAGGGTTTTGACTCTTTGGAAGAAGCCACTGAGTTAGAAGAAGATATGCTGGATAAGGCGTGGGGCTTGGATGCGGAATCCCGTTTAAGTTGTCAGGCGATTGTGGCAGCAGAAGATTTAGTTGTTGAAATTCCTAAATATACTTTGAATATTGTCAGCGAAAACCATTAGTTTTTTAGAACTACCTATCTTTACAAAGGATGGGTAGTTATGAGTCGCTGCTGGCAAAACAAGTTTTGCACTCCTGTGCGACATGCCCCATCAAATTCGTTCCGCAATAAAAATAGCTCTTTTGGGTGCGGGATAACCTTCAATACTCAATGTGGGATTATTTGGATTTAGAAAATCTGCCAATGAATTCAGCGTCATCCATTCTGTACTACGCTGCTCTTCCATGCTGGTGGTATTCACATCGACAAGGCGTATATTGCCAAACCCGCAACGTTGTAGCCACGATTCTAAAGTAAGACACGATGGAATAAACCACACATTACGCATGTTTGCATAACGATCTTTAGGCACAAGGGAAAATCCCAGTTCCCCATCAACAACCAATGTTTCTAAAATCAACTCACCGCCTTGGCGCAAACAACCCCGCAATTCAAGCAAATGGTCAATTGGTGAACGACGATGATATAAAACCCCCATTGAAAATACGCTATCAAACTTCTGCAATTGGGCTGGCATCAGTTCAATCCCAATCGGCAATACGGCAATAGGCTGCTGACCTGTAAAGTGTTGCATGGTTTGGAATTGCACAATACTCAATAACGAAGGATCAATGCCGATGACTAATTTCGCTCCCGCCCCCAACATTCGCCAACTATGATAACCACTGCCACAACCCACATCCAATACCACGCGATGGTTTAAATCAGCAATATGCGGTTTCACCCGCTGCCATTTCCAATCAGAACGCCATTCCGTATCAATAAAAATATCATGAATTTGATAAGGACCTTTACGCCAAGGATGCAGTTTTTTAAGTTGGGTTTTCAATAACTCACGGGTTTCAGCATCGCAATCTTGAGGCTCGCCAATCCGCAGCATATCCACATTAAAGTCAATTGAACTTGCAGTGAGATTCGGCAACTGCGCCAACAATGCTAACCATTCAGGCAAATGACCATGACGCTCTGGATTTAACGCGGCATCCACTTGTGTTTGTAACGAGTCTAGCCACTGACTAAAACCTGCTTGCTGCATTAATGAGTAAAAAGCTTGGTAATTCATAAGATATTGTTAATCAAGTTTTTTATCAAAGACTTCAAGTAAATGAGGGTGTTGTTTTAAATCTAATGATGCAACATTTAACTCGATACTACCGCCGAAACAATTTTTATCTATATTAACAACAAATCGGCTATCTTTACTAAACAAATGTTGTTTTCTCTCATACATAAACTCAAAAACTGGCTTGACGCTTCTTTGCTGTTCAATCACTTCCTCCATTGATATGCCTTGCGTGTTGAAAGGACTTATTAACGCGCTAAATAATTTATCGGCAGCTTTGTCATAAGGTAAAAATGAAAGATTCCACAGAAAAACACCTTGTTCTATTGTTTCATCAATGATGATATTTTCTTGTATTTCATCGAGTTTTAACTTGTAAATAACGTCTAAGAGCGGTTTTATATATTTGAGCAAAGTGTCAGATAACTTAGTTTTATAACCAAATGCCTTACTTGGCGCGGATTTTAGCCCTGTCTGCTCTTCCATTTCTCTGCTAAATTCTGCTAAAGGTTTGCTTAATTCTTTATCTTTAGAAGGAACAGCTATCTGCTTATTTTTATGTTTTTTTGATTTTTTCATAAG
>JAYQWJ020000620.1:0-5698 GCA_035829175.2 Candidatus Albibeggiatoa psychrophila | reverse complement strand
TTCTTTTTATCCATATTGTATTGGCTTCCGTATTAATCAAGCCTGAATTTGTGCATAGTGCCACTTATAAGTTGGGGATTTACCCTGCACCTTTGCATTATGAAAGACGGCTTGCAGGTCATTTGTTAAAAAATGCGCGTATCCAAGATGGTGATATTGTTTTCTTAGGCGACAGTATTATGGAGAAGGCGGATATAAGCCAAATTACCTCAAAAGGTCACAATTTTGGTATTAACATGGATTGGACAGGCGGTTTAGCAAATAGAATCCCGTTATACCGCACTTTGGATAAGGCTAGCTTATTGGTGATTAACATTGGAATAAATGATTTATCGCTAAGGAAAGGTGAAACAACAGACTGTTTTTCCCATTATCAGAAAATGCTAGATTTGCTTCCAAAAAATATTCCGACGGTATTGAACAGTGTCTTGCCATTGGGTAAGGCTAAGGATAAATCACAAATAGATAATGAGAAAATTGTGCACTTTAATCAACTCATTAAGCAGTATGCTGACAGTCGCCCAAATTATTATTATCTCAATATTGCCAGTCAGATGAAAGATAGCAATGGGGGACTTAAAGCTGAATATCATCTTAATGACTACATTCATTTAAATAAACGCGGTTATGCTGTTTTTATTCAAGTTATCAATGATTTTTTGAAACAGAATCAATTGGTTTGAAAACTGAAATATCATCATTATGGTAGGACATGATAAATCTATTTTACAGATTGCATTGTTGCCTGAATAAAACCAGATTATTGGGCAACGAATCCATCTTTTCCAAATTTCTGCTAATTTTATTGTATTATTTAAACAAAAATAAATCAGCATAAGCTAAATGATTAAAATTCCTTTTAGACCTGATGGCATTTTCAAATCCTATCAGATCACAATCAATTATCTACCACTTTATCCCATATTGTTGCTCCCACGCCCAAGCATGAGAAATAATAGTTTCTAAATCCGTAAATTGTGGTTTCCAGCCTAAAATTGCTTTTGCCAAACGGGCATCTGCTACCAAACGCGCGGGGTCTCCATCACGTCGTTGCTCCTCAATAATTGAAATATTTTTTCCTGTCACTTGTTTTGCCACGTCAATCACTTCGCGTACCGAAAACCCTTCGCCATTACCTAAATTATACGCAGCCGACTGATTGCCATTCCATAATTGTTGCAATGCTAACCAGTGAGCTTGACATAAATCATTGATATGAATGTAATCTCGAATACATGTACCATCAGGCGTATCATAATCTTGCCCAAAAATACTAATGTGTTCACGACGTTGACTAGCCGCTTGTAATACCAACGGAATCAAATGGGTTTCTGGGATATGACGCTCACCTAACTCACCCTCTGGGTCAGCACCCGCAGCATTAAAATAACGTAAACAAATAGAACGTAAATCATAAGCCTTTTCATAATCCGCTAAAATTTGCTCAATCATCCATTTTGATAAACCATAAGGATTAATTGGATTTTTCGGATGGGTTTCGTCTAATGGAACAGATTGGGGTTCACCAAAAATCGCGGCGGATGAAGAAAAAATAAAGTTTTTGACTTCATATTTCACCATCGTATCTAGTAGATTCAGCGTATTAGCCAGATTGTTTTGATAGTAAATACGTGGGTTTTGTACTGATTCACCGACCTGAATAAACGATGCAAAGTGCATGACCCCATCAAATTGATAAGCTTGAAAAATATATTCTAAATTCGCTTTGTCAGCCAAATCTGCAAAAACAAAATCACCGCCAAGCACAGCATTTCGATAACCGTTAGATAAATTATCTAAAACAACCACTTGGCAACCTTGTGCCAGCAACATTTTAACCATGTGAGAGCCGATATAGCCTGCACCACCCACAACCAATATGGTTTTATTCATTTTATAAATCCGTGTGTTTAATTTAGCTTATTATACAAATTTTATGGCAACATTTAATCCCAAGGTTTGTTACTAGCAATGGTTTGGAGAATTAAAAAATAGCCTTCCGCACTACATTTTGTGGCATTATCCGATTATTAAATAATGCTGAACAAAAACAATGTTTAAGCTCATGCTTGGCAACAAATCAAACTCATTAATAAATCGAAGTCACTCTAAAACCTTCCTGCTCTAATAACCGAAGCAATCCACGATCTCCAGGTAAATGCAACGCACCAACCGCAATAAACGCATGACCTTGTTTCAAACGCGGTTTCATCCGTTCCAACATGGTAAGATTACGCTGATCAACAATATAAACCATGAATTTATCTACAATTTTTTGATTTTTCTCACTACTCATATAAGCATAACTAAACTTCATGATTTCTGTTAAATTGCGTTTTAAATACAACTGGTGCATTGTTTCCAATAAATCAGGCATCTCTTTTATTTGTTCTAGCGTTTCTTCTAGCAAAATAACTTGTTCATCTAGTTCTAAAGTATCAAAAATAGCCAGTTGTTCTTCAGCAGTTTCAAGACCATATACAGGCTTTCCTTGTGCTTTTGCATTAAAATATAGCATCATATCTAAAAATTGCCCTTTTTCAGATTTTGGCATACTCAATACCATCATCAAGGCAGAAGGCTTAATGGTTTTAACTGCAATTTCTGGAATACCATAATCCTCTAATATTTCAACAAGTTGCTTATATTTTTCAGGCTTTATCATTGTATCTAAAGTTTGACCAACAGGTAAATACATGGCAAAGATACTTTTAAATAAAGTTGATATAGTAATTTCCATTTCAATAGTGACACTTTTAGCCTGTTTATAGTGTTTTTCTATTTCTGCTGGCAAATTTAATATTCTAGGGTCTTCTGAATGGATTGTGCCTAATAAATAGCTAGACGAATAACCAAATTTATCGATTTTCCATAATAAGCCAATCTGTTGATCTTTATTCTCAGCATAACTCAGTTGAGAAAACAATAATAAACAGACAATAAATTGATATATAAAGAAATTCCGTGCTAAATAAAACCTCATAACCACCTCTGATATATTAAATGGGAAAACAGTATCATCATGTGCTTAATACCGTATATTTTTGCTTATTTTTATTATTTTACCAATGGATTATGAACATGCTGCAAACGCATTCCAAATACAAATAAACTACCAAAATAGCTTATTGCGCCAACACTTATCCACAAAAACAATTGTATCACTCGCTCAGATACTGACATTGCAATCCATTGTTCTAACGAGCCACAACCCAACGCTAAAATCAGCGTCATCAATATGGCAGAAGCTGAAATTCTAAGTAAAAAATTGCGCCAACCCGCTAATGGGGTAAATACATTTTGTTGTCGTAAATAATAATAGAGCAAACTGGCATTGATTAAAGCGGCTATCGATGTTGCCAAAGCCAAGCCAACATGTTGTAAATGATAGATAAAAGCAATATTCATCAACATATTTGAGACCATAGACACTACGGCAACTTTAACAGGGGTTCTAGTATCCTGACGCGAATAAAATCCAGAAGCCAGCACTTTAATCAGCACAAATCCAGTTAAACCAACAGAATAGGCAATTAAACTTTGTGACGAGCGGGCAATGTCATGCTCGGTAAATGCGCCGCCGTAAAATAATGTGGTCAAGGTTGGTGCAGATAATATGGCAAGCCCAAAAGTGCAAGGTACACCGATTAAAAATACCCAACGCAATGCCCAATCCAAGGTGGCTTCAAAGGCTGCATCATCTTTTTTCGCAACCAATTTGGATAAATTAGGTAAAATCACTGTTGCCAAGGCTAAACCGAAAACACCGACAGGAAATTCCATTAATCGGTCAGAATAATATAACCACGATACGCTACCTGTCACCAGAAATGAAGCCAGTAAAGTATCGAATAATAAGTTAATTTGTGAAACTGATACGCCAAATAACGCAGGCAACATCAAACGGTGAATACGTGCGACACCTTCATGTTTTAAATTAAATTTAGGTCTCGGGATTAAGTCTAAACGATGTAAAAAAGGGATTTGAAAACAAAGTTGTACGATGCCTGCAATAAAAACGCCCCACGCTAACGCCATCACGGGTTGTTCAAAATAGGGGGCTAAAAACAAAGTTGCGCCAATCA
Source organism: Candidatus Albibeggiatoa psychrophila (assembly GCA_035829175.2). GTDB lineage: Bacteria > Pseudomonadota > Gammaproteobacteria > Beggiatoales > Beggiatoaceae > Albibeggiatoa > Albibeggiatoa psychrophila. Next base: position 1,613 of record JAYQWJ020000620.1, on the reverse strand, counting down.
TGCAGATATTTAACAAAACAGGGGTGAATGCAGGAATGGCAAATTTACCGTAAGTATTTAACACACTGCCTGCAAAAGCGGTCAAGGCAATAAAAAATAAATAAGGAAAAGTCAGGCTCAGCATGTCTGCCGTAAGTTGATATTTATCGGGCTGATTGATAAAACCGGGGGCAAAAATGATAATCAGTAACGGTGCACTCAATACGCCAATAATGGTGATAATCGCCAGTAAACCGCCTAAACTGCCTGCCACATGATTGACTAAATCGTGTACTTCTTCTTGACTACGCTGGGTTTTATATTCGCTTAAAACAGGGGTAAATGCTTGGGAAAATGCACCTTCTGCAAATAAACGCCGCATAAAATTCGGAATTTTGAACGCCACTAAAAACGCATCCGTTGCTACACCTGCTCCAAAAGTATGTGCAATCACCACATCTCGGATAAAGCCAAAAATGCGCGAAATCATGGTCACGCCACCAACAATGGCAGCGGATTTTAGTAACTTGTTTAACATAGAGCGGTGTTAGTTGTGATTGGCAAGGGCATGGATTTTAACATTTTTCAAAACGACTTATCAGTTAAACATTCGCTAAATGATCAGGCTAAGGTATTATTGCATTGTTCATTTGAAAGCCGATAGGATATGAGTATGAAACGCAGTTTGTTGACTTGGGTGCAAGCAACGCGACCACAATTTTTTACAGTGATGATATTGCCGATTATGTTGGGGACAATGTTGGCTTGGCGCGAATTTCAAGTATTTTCGCCTGTTTTATTGGGCTTGTCTTTGCTTGCAGGAGTTTTACTTCATGCGGCAACCAATGTGTTGAATGATTATTTTGACCATCTCAATCAAGCTGATGAATTTAATACTGAGCCGTTAACACCGTTTGCAGGCGGCAGTCGTATGATTCAAAATCAAATACTTACACCGAAAGAAACTTATTATTTTGGCTTAATGTTGCTGAGTATTGCGATGGCAATTGGATTGATTCTAGTCTGGTTGACGGGTTTAGGATTATTATGGATAGGTTTGATTGGAGTATTATCCGCTTATTTTTATTCAGCACCACCGTTTGCGTTTCATAGTCGTGGTTTAGGTGAATTGTTGGTTGGGCTTAATTTTGGCATTTTGACTGTGCTCGGTGCGTATTATGTACAAACTCAACATTTTGATATGTTACCGATTATTGCTGCGATACCATTGGCTTGTTTGGTGACAGCGATTTTATATATTAATGAATTTCCTGATTATGAAGCGGATAAGAAGGCTGGAAAAAATACGTTAGTTGTGCGTTTAGGTTTGTCCGCAGCACAGTCTATTTATGTGGCTTTGATTGCTTTGAGTTTTATTATTGTCGGCATGGGGGCGTTTACAGGCTATTTTCCATTGGCGACGGTGATTGTGTTTATTTCTCTGATTGAGGCTAAGAATGCGATTCAAGTTTTGCATCAAGCATCTGATAAACCGAAAGAACTTGTGCCTGCAATTAAAAATACCATTGAATTACATTTGATGATGAGCATAGTGTTGATTTTTAGCTTTTATTTGCCAGAAGGCAGTTGCTTTGCTTGAACGACAGTAGCCGACCGAATAGCCCGAATTGGCG
>JAYQWJ020000619.1:0-13182 GCA_035829175.2 Candidatus Albibeggiatoa psychrophila | reverse complement strand
TTGATTAAAACCAACATTCCGCATATAACTTAAAAAAAGTTTATTTTTGTTTTTTGTTTTGAAAGTTGCAGAATAGAAAATCTAAATCTTTGAAATTACATTGAAAATAATCTAAAAATTTTGTTAACTGCGGAATGTCGGCGGATACAACCAAAACGCTGACATAGTTGGTGCTTTGAATGTATTAGCCTGTGGAGTTGAAACATTGGTTTCGATTGTGAGGCAGGAACTTGTGGGTACTAGCGATACATACCCACTCTTAACGGCATAATACTGTTAGGAATCCCCGTCCTTTAGGGCGGGGAGGATGTCAATTGTTTTGCTCTTCTGCGTACATTTGTACCATTGCTTCGTAACCACCGCGTAAAATGGCAGCATCTTCCTTAGAGACAGAATCAGATTTCAAGTTGACATACGCTTCTAATGCAGGAATGCCTTCTTCTTCTGTTCTAGCTTCCAATACAGTTTTAGCCGCCGCTTGTAAGTCAGTATCTTCCGCTTCTGCATCTTTTTCAATATGTCCCATCAAAACCGACATTTTTTGCATAGGCTCTAATGCTTCTTCTACCGCTTGTTCTGCATCGACTTGTGCAGCTTTCTCGGCAGCAGCTTGTGCAGCATCGCTATCATCTTCTGCATAAGAGCTTAATGGAAAACTTAACGCAGCACTTAATAAAATTGCTAATGGTAATTTAGACATAAACTTGCTCCTGTTGAACTCTCGGAATCGTTTCTAATTATCAATGAACAGCACATAATTATCAATCTTAATCTATATTGTTTTGGATGACTAAAGCTTGATAATCTCATCATAAAGCAATTAATATTCCTCATTTAGAAGTTATCAGAGTAACCGGGAATACTTTGCTCAAGTAAAATATCTGCTTTTTGACCGACACCCCCTAAACCTTTCAAATGGAATTGCACGAAAATACCATTGACAAAATTACTACGTTTAATATCTGTTAAATAGCGACGTGCGACAACCCGTAATGCCCAACAGCAAGAATCATATTCAACACCAATGAATGTTTCAAGCTCGGTACTATGTAAAATAGATTGATTCCAACGCCCTAGAATTCGCCAATTTCGATTTAAGCCCCAGTGGAACGAAATATCAGTTTGTTCTAAACCACTCTCTTGAGTTAATCCATTAACTTGCTTTAACTCATTATCACGTAAACGATAGGCAAGATTTAAAACCCGCTTTTTTTGCTTATCATGATAGCGAGCGCGGATAACTGAATATTCATTATTGCTATCATTAGAATTCCAACGAACTGTAGTTGAGAGATTCCATGAATCGGATACTTGGCTTGCAACTTCAGCAATGATACTCGAGGATGAGTTTATATTTTCTGCAAACCTATCGCTAGGCAACACAATTTTGCGGTCTTGAAAGTAATAAATTTGCCCTAAACTGGCACGCAACCGCTCGTTACCTTTTTGTTTTTCCAATAAACGGGTAGTGACACCGAAAGTGACTTGATTGGTATCTTGAATACGGTCTGGACCACTAAAGCTATGTTCGCGGAACATTTGACCATAATTTAAATCATATCGTATCGTGTCAAAAATAGGAATATTGTCTTGTTCTTCATAAGGCGCGTAACGATAAAGTAAGCGTGGCTCTAAGGTTTGCAATAAATCGGTTTTAAATAAAGAAGTCTCACGGTCAAAAATCAGTCCTGAATCTAGGCTTGCATTCCAAGTAAAACGGTTGATTTGACTATCAATAGGGTTTGAGTCTTCGTCTAAATCATAACGGGTGTGACGCAAAGCCAATCGTGGTACAACAAAACCACTGGGTTTACGAAAAGGGTAACTCAGTGCGGTATAAACATCTAAACGATGACCTACAGGATTAGATGTTATGCTGGCATCACGGTCAAAGCGGTTAAAATCAAAATGACCTTCAAGATTCAATTGTTTATTACGTTCGGGTAAATTGGTTTTAAGTAGAAGTTGAGGCGCACGGTAATAAGGTCTAGCACTTTGTTCATCGGTTAAAGTTTGATAAGCTTGCAGCCGACCCAGTCCCGTCCAACCATTGCCAAAATAATACAGATCAGCACGGCGTTCTACATGAGTAATACTGCTTAATTGTAAGTCATAACCTAAATCTTCAAAATAGACATCATCCGATAAATAATTATAGTTAATATCACTATACCAACGGCTATTTTCGACGATTTGTCCGCTGTGTGCAAATGAGACTGAGGCACGTTTATCATTAAAATACTTATCATGGGGAAGATAACTTGCATTCAATTTGCCACCTGAAGCAGGAAGTAAATAACGAAACTCACCATCCAATAATACGCCCCGTTTTGACATAGTGCGCACGCCAACGGTGGCATCATAACTAGGATCAAGATTTAAATAATATGGGATGATATATTCGTAACCGACACTATCAGAAGTGCCAAAGCTGGGCATTAAAAAACCTGATTTACGTTCATTATTAAGCGGATATGAAATATAGGGCGTATAAAAAACAGGAATATTTAAGAAATTAATACGCACATTCCTTGAAATACCGATATTTTTTTCTTTGTCTAAAACCGTCTTTTCTGCGCTGAGTTTCCAATATTCATTTTCTTTGTCACAAGTCGTATAAGTTGTATTAAATAATTCGATTTCGTTACGATTTTTTTGTAAAACTTTTTCCGCATCACCACGTACATTACCAATCTTTGTACTTAATTTTTGTAATAGCCAATAGTTTGCATTAGTAATTTCACCTTGATAATCGGGTGATAATTTTAAACGTTCGCCTTGCATAACATAGTTTTCATCCCAATAAGTAAACCCCGTCAACGCATCTACACTGTCATCTGAATTATCATAAATCAACACATCGCTGCTTAATATTTGGTCATCACGTTTAAACATGACATTGCCCGCAAAAGTGGATAATTGACCTTCTTGTTGTTGCACAAAAGCAGTATCTGAAAATAGGCGAATTTGATTTTGTTTTAAAATAGGAAGTTTAAGTTCTAACTCAGGCAATTCGGGTATTGGCGGCGTAACATCTTCAATGGATGCGCAATATTGTACTTCAGCCACAGCATGTTGCGATATAAGTAACGTACTAATATAAAAGATATTTTTAAGCGTTTTGATGCGGCTCATTGGGTTGTTATATTTTTGACAAATGATTGTGCATGTTAAACGTTTTTAGTAGATAAGAAAAGCTAGATTAAGCGATTTTCGCGGCTGAACGCGTGGTATAGCAACTGACTTCAAATATCTTATTGATAACTTAGATTATGCAATCATTATCAATTCATAGTTTTTGCAAGATTGAATCGTTCAAGACTGCCAGTTATTTGAAGATTGACAGTCTTAATATATTAATTAAAACAATTAGTTAAAGTGTTATCTGGCAAAATAAATTTTGCACTCCTGTTACACGGTTTGATTTAAATTAGCCGCTTGCAGTGTATTTTCTAATAAACTTGCAACTGTCATAGGGCCAACACCCCCCGGTACGGGCGTAATCCAGCTTGCTGGCTGTTGAGCTGTTATATATTCAACATCCCCAACCAATTTACCCGATTCTAGGCGATTAATACCCACATCAATCACAATTGCGCCTGATTTTATCCAATCACCTTTAATCATTTCAGGCTTACCAACCGCAGCAACCACAATATCCGCATTTTTTACTTTTTGAATCAAATCCTTAGTACGGCTATGACAAATTGTAATCGTGCAACGTGCTGCAAGTAATTCTAACGCCATCGGTCGACCGACAATATTGGATTGCCCGATAATAACCGCATCCAATCCCACCAAATCAAGCTCTGTTTTTTCTAACATCGTCATCACACCTTTAGGCGTACAAGGTCTTAATACAGGCATTTTCAACGCTAAACGTCCGATATTATAAGGATGAAACCCATCAACATCTTTTTCAGGTTTAATCCGTTCTATCACTTTTTGTTCATCGATATGGTTTGGCAAAGGTAATTGCACCAAAATTCCATCAATCTTATCATCTTGATTTAATTGGTCTAACAAGTTTAACAATTCAAGCTCTGTGGTTTCCATTGGCAATGGGTATTGCGCTGACATAATGCCGACTTCATGGCAAGCACGGTGTTTATTTTTCACATACACTTTTGAGGCTGGGTTTTCACCGACCAAAATCACTGCCAAACCGGGGGCAGGTAATCCCGCTGCTAAACGTATATCGACTTGTTTTTTTATGGTTTGACGTAATTCTTTTGCGATAGCCTTGCCGTTTAAAACCTGTGCTGTCATATCTGTTCCTTTTCTTACATTGAACCTCAGAGGTTAATGGATATTGTTTCTTTATGAAGATTCTGAATCACGTAAAAACAGAGTTGAGCCGCAATTAGGACAAGCGGGAATATAATCAGGTTGATAAAATTGCAAACTATGATTACAACTTGCGCAATATAATGTGCCAGCACAAGTGATTTCGCCAGATGTCCATTCTGTAGCCAATTTAGCTTGTTCGGTTAAATGATCTAACTCTGTACGAGTTGGGTCTTCCATAATACTGAATAAATCAATAAAACGTTCTTCAAGCAAAGTCAAATCAAAACGTAACCAATCTGCTAATTCATGTTCAGTTTCAACAATCAAATGTGCCGCATCATGTACATCACGCTTGACGTAATAGGCTAGTTTTTCAGCTTCTTCGCGCGTTAATTCTTCAAACTCTAAAGCTTTTTCTTTTGCTCTTTCAATACGCTCTGATAAAGAATGAGGCGTTTTAGGTGAGTCTTTAACCCTTGTTAACATTTGCTCATAGGCAGAGAGTAATTTTTCATTTTGCATGAGTAGCTGTCCATATTGGGGTTACATGTATAAGTATAATCGGCAAAAGGCAATGGAGCAAAATAGATTAAGCTTATTGATGCAACTATTTGTAAAGGATTTTTATTTGTCCAATAAGTCTTTATTTATTATGATAATAATTTTATTATTTATGAGTTGTTTTTCATAATTAAGTTTAAAGCATGGTAGAATTTAGCATCATTATTAATAACGATAATTACCATCAAAAGCTATATTTTGTTAATATTTAAAAACATATTTACTAAAGGTAAGTATTTTGCTTAATTTTGGTGGATTAAATTACATAGTATATGGATAAGTTCAAATGTTTAAGCTAAACAGTTTATCAACAAAAATCATCTCAATGGCATTGCTTTTATCCATTATTCCACTGATTATTGTCTATTTTGTTGCCTCCTCCCTATTTACAGATGCTTTAATTAATAATATTCAACAGAATTTAACCGCTCAAGCAGTTCAAGCAGGGCACAGTATTGACCAATTTTTCTCTCAACGTATTACTGATATTAAAATGTTATCTCAAGCTGATTTGTTGGAAGATGATAATGCTGAGAAAATAAATCAGTATTTAGAAGAAATCCAAGTTGAAAATAATTTGCTGCATGATATTTATGTGGTTTTGCCCAATGGAGAGTTTATTGCTGCCGCGAAGAATAAAGCTAAAATATCAAAACATATTCAATCTCTTGAGCTAGATGAAATTACGACTTTATTTAAGCAAAGTTTAGATTCAAATCAAGGTGATGTGCTGGTCAGCGATGCCATAAGATATGATATGGAGCTTAAAGTGTTCCTAATAACACCGATTACGGATGATACCAATATCCATGTAATTAAATTACTGTTGGTTGAATTGGATTTACAAGCGGTTGAAAAAATTGTTGCTAATTTCGACCACAGCATTATTGGTCATAAATCAGTTTACATCGTAGATAATGATGGCTTAGTGATTGTTACACCTGATAAAAATTCCAAGCTGCTAGAACCTTTCAAAGATTTAAAAAACAAACCTGATTTGCTCAATTCATTTAGTGATCAAGGAGAAGATGGTAGTGCACTTTATATTGACTCTGAAAACGAACCCGTTGTTGCAGGTTTTGCTGACATGGCAGAGTTTGGGATTAATCACGCTTTAGATTGGAGTATTATTGGTTTAGCACCGATTAAAGATATTGCAGCTCCTGTTTATTCTTTACGCTATTTCTTGATTTTATTGCTTATTTCCCTCATTGTTGTCACGGGATTCGCAGCAATTTTAGTGGGACGTAGCATTTCCAAACCGATTCTCAAAATTGTTAATTTAATTACAGAGATTTCTAATGGCAATTTGGATACTAAAATAGCCCTTTCAGACAAAGGTGAAATTGGACAATTATCTGATTCAATTCGTAAAATGCAGAAAAACATTCGTGATACTGCCACTACTACTGAGAATATCGCAGAAGGCAACTTAGACGTTAATATTGTGATACTGTCTGAGCGTGATATTTTAGGCAAATCTCTAACCCTAATGGTTGAACGTTTACGAGAAATGCGTGACGAGCAGAAACAACAAAATTGGCTTAAAACAGGTTTAAACGATTTAAATGAAAAAGTCAGTGGCGAACAAAATATCACGATGTTGGGCGAAAATATCATTAACTTTTTAACTCCTTATCTAAATGCGCAAGTCGGTGCATTTTACTTATACACTTCAGAAGATGACGCTGAAAATAATGAAGACTACTTAAAAATGATTGCATCCCATGCTTATGTGTGGCGCAAAAAAATCAACAATAAAATTCGCTTAACCGAGGGCTTAGTGGGGCAAGCAGCTTATGAACGCAAACCGATTATCTTAACCAAGGTTAATTCTGATTATATACATATCAGTTCAGGTTTGGGTGAATTACCCGCCGCATCGATTTTAGTCTCACCTTTTTTATATGAAGGCAAATTGAAAGGCGTTATTGAATTTGCGACTTTGAATGAGTTTACCCCGTTGCATTTAAATTTCTTGAATCAAGTGATGCCTGCGTTAGGGATTGCTGTGAACACCGCCGAGTCTCGTACCCAAATGCAGTTACTGTTAAATAATAGCCAAAAACAGACCCGCGTGCTTGAAGAGCAATCGGATAAAATGCTGCTTCAACAACAGGAATTACAACGAGTTAACGAGGAATTGCAAGCACAATCGGAAGAATTGCAAAGTCAGCAAGAAGAATTACGTGAAGCCAATGAGCAGCTTGAATTACGCACTGAGGATTTAGAGCAGCAAAAAGATGTATTAAAAGTAACGCAAAAGGAAATTGAGCGCAAAGCCAATGAATTGGAAATGTCTGGAAAATATAAATCAGAGTTTCTGGCAAATATGTCTCACGAATTGCGTACCCCTTTGAATGCAATCATGATTTTATCGCAAATTTTAGCAGAAAATGAAGAAGGCAATTTAACCGAAGAACAAACCGATTATATGCAAACGATTTACAGCGCGGGTACTGATTTACTGGATTTGATTAATGAAATTTTGGATTTATCTAGAGTCGAATCGGGTAAAGTTGAAATTCAACCAGAAAACTTCTCATTGCATGAGTTAATCAACAAATCCATCGATAGCAAATTTAGAGCAGTTGCAACCAAGAAAGCAATTAACTTTGATATTGAAATCAGTTCGCGTGTACCTAATAGCCTGTATTCTAGTATGCTCCGCGTTAAACAGGTGGTGAATAATTTATTATCCAATGCGTTTAAATTCACTCATGAAGGCGGTGTAAAACTGATTGTGGATTATCAGCCGACTGAGTATTTTAAAGACAACAAGCCTTATGTTTCAATTCAGGTGATTGATACGGGAATCGGGATTGCTAAAGAAAAATTTCAAGTGATTTTCGAGGCATTTCAACAAGCGGATGGTTCAACCAATCGTAAATATGGTGGCACGGGTTTGGGTTTATCGATTTCTCGACAATTGGCACGATTATTAGGCGGTGATATTGTCATTGATAGTGTAAAAGGCAAAGGTTCAACATTTACTTTTTATTTACCTGCATTGATACCTAACATCCATGTGACTCCACATGAACAAGAAATTGCTCAAGTCTCAAAGACCAATGTATCTGATAATGCTGACAATCTCACTGAAAACAGCAAGCCTATTTTGTTAATTAGTGATGATCCGCAATGGGTTGAGCAATTAAATAAAAACCTTGAACACTGTGAAGGTGTAGAATTTATTATCATCGCACATCATGACCATGCCATCAGCCAGCTTAGACAAAATACGTGTTATTGCATTATGTTGGATTTAGACAGTGTTTCTATCGATGGAATTAGCTTATTTGATCATCTGGCACAGGATGAAAAGCTATCTAAAACCCCAATCATCATCTACAGTTGTTCGGAAACATCAAGTTCAATACAGCAAACAATTCAATACCCTAATTTAAACATAGAATTTATTTTTTCATTTGAATCACTGACTAAAAAAGCCCAACTTTATTTCAATAACGCAGAGAATGAAGCCAAAGCTCAGCATCTTAAAAACAAGCAAAACGCGCTGATTAACAAAAAAGTATTATTGGTTGATGATGATGTGCGTAACACGTTTGCACTGAAAACTTTTCTGCAACACAAAGAGATGCAAATACTTATCGCCCACGATGGTGTTGAGGCATTGAGTTTATTAGAGATTAATCCAGATATAGATATTATTTTGATGGATATTATGATGCCCGAAATGGATGGCTATGAGGCGATGCGTAAAATACGTGTGATGCCGAAATTCAAAAAATTGCCTATTATCGCACTGACTGCAAAAGCGATGAAAGATGATAAGAATAAGTGTATTGATGCAGGTGCAAGTGATTATTTGACCAAGCCTATCAATATGGAAAAATTGGTGTCGGTGATGCAGGTTTGGTTATATCAATAGGCTATGAACATGATTCGAATCGGCATCGTAGCTGGAGAAATCTCTGGCGATATTCTAGGGGCAGGATTAATCCAAAGCCTACAAAAACACTATCCTCAAGCGCAATTTGAAGGCATTGGCGGACAAAATATGTTGCAGGCAGGCTTCAAAACCCATTACCCAATGGAAACCCTTTCCGTCATGGGATTATTTGAAGTACTGAAACATTACCGAACCATCAAACGCTGCCATGATGAATTACGTGATTATTTCCTGCAAAATCCACCCGATATTTTTATTGGCATCGATGCGCCCGATTTTAATCTGCGCTTAGAAACCCATCTCAAACAAGCCAATATCCCCACCGTGCATTATGTCAGTCCTTCCGTATGGGCATGGCGTGAACACCGTTTAAAACATATTCAACAAGCCTGCGATTTAATGCTAACCCTGTTGCCATTTGAAGCCGCTTATTATGAAAAGCATCAACATCCTGTCACTTTTGTGGGGCATCCACTGGCAGACTCAATTGCGTTGGAAACCGACAAATTAACTGCGCGACGTGAGTTAAATTTAGCTGAAAATACGACATGGATTGCGATTTTACCGGGTAGTCGTGGCACAGAATTAAAACAACTTGCAAAACCTTTTATTCAAACCGCACAATGGTTACTGCAAAAGCGTCCCGATGTGCAATTTATTATTCCGCTTGCCAATCAAAAAACCACTGATATTTTTCAACAACATTTACAACAACTTGCACCTAATTTACCGATTCAATATTTTAGCGCACAACAATCTCATCAAGTCATGGCGGCGGCTGATGTAATTTTAATGGCTTCAGGCACGGCAACACTGGAAGCGATGTTAGTCAAGCGTCCGATGGTGGTTGCGTATCGCCTAATGACCTTAACTTATTGGTTGGCTAAACAATTGGTGCATATTCCTTATTTCGCATTACCTAATTTATTGGCAAATGAAAAACTAGTGCCCGAATATTTACAACACGAAGTTACCCCAGAAAATCTAGGACAAGCTATACTGTATTGGTTAGACAATGAAGCGGCAGCACAACAATTAAACCAACGTTTCACAGAATTACATTTACAATTAAAACAATCAGCCAGTGACCGAGCAGCTCAAGCCATAGTAACGCTGTTGGCAAAAAAACTGAATTAAAATCAGTAGATTGGCATTAAGTCAGAAAGTATTGTAGTACCTTGACTTCACGAGGAGGTTGTCATGCGTTATCTTGTTTTATGTTTTTATCTCATTGCCTTACCACTTCAAGCCGCTACACAAATTGGTTCTCATGTCGCTAATTTTACTTTAGAAGACAGTTGGGGGAATCCTGTTAAACTCAATGATTTCATGGGAAAATACGTTGTATTAGAATGGTTTAACCCAGATTGTCCTGCGGTCAAACGTCATTATAAGCAAAAAACCATGCAAAATTTAGCTTATGAATATCTTAGCCATGATGTGGTGTGGTTGGCAATTAATAGCACCCATTATATGACGCAGGAAGATAATCAACGCTGGCGGCAGTTAAACCAAATCTTTTATCGGATTTTAGACGACCATCAAGGTCTAATCGGTCAGATATTGCAAGCTGAAATGACCCCGCAGATTTTTATTATCGATCCTAGAGGCACTTTAATGTACAAAGGAGCGATTGATAATGCACCTAAAGGCGTTGCTACTTTTAATTATGTACAAGCGGCATTGGAAGAATTAATAGCAGGAAAATCAATTACTTACCCAGAAACGCAAGCTTATGGTTGTGCGGTGAAATATCCAGCCAAAATGCTTAATTTAAGTGCGCATGCAGAATAAATATCAAGGGCTGGGAGTGGTGCAATCTCTGTTAGCCTTGAAGAAACTGTTATAATAAGCCTTACGTTTATAACCAGTTATGCAATATGAATTCTCATTTCAACTTTTCAGTTAGAGTGTATTACGAAGATACCGATGCAGGCGGCGTAGTTTACTATGCCAATTATTTAAAATTTCTTGAGCGGGCGCGTACTGAATTTTTGCGTCATCTTGGGTTTGAGCAAACCGATTTAATCCAACAGCATCAACAAATTATTATGGTTCGTAATATCAACATTGCCTATCATAAACCTGCGATGTTTAACGAGATGCTGACGATTTTGACCTACGTTGAAAAAATAGGCAAAGTCAGCTTGCAAATGGAACAGCAAGTATTAAGAGAAAGTACATTATTGTGTGCAGCTCAAGTTAAATTAGCAGGCGTTCATGCAACTCAGTTGCGCCCTCAGCCATTTCCACCCATTTTATTACAAGCGTTACAAAATTATGTTTCCTGATTTATTATCTGAACTCGCGAACTCTTTTTATATCAAGCTATTTTTAGAAGCCAGCATTGTGGTTCAAGCGGTCATGGTGTTATTAGTTTTTTTATCTCTTTATTCATGGGCATTGATTTTGGGTAAAAGTCACGTTTTGTCTAAAGCACGTAGTTATGCGGGTAAATTTGAAAAACAGTTCTGGAAAAATAAAGATTTCAATGGTTTGTACAATCGTATTAGTGGCTATCGCCATGACCCAAAAGGCTTAGAAAGTATTTTTTTCAGCGGTTACGTTGAATTTGCCAAACAACGTAAACAAAATATTGCACCAGAAGTGATGTTGAGCAGTTTACAACGAGTGATGAAAGTGGCTTTAATCCGTGAAATGGATAGATTAGACAAAGGCTTATCTACTCTGGCAACGATTGCTTCAGTCAGTCCTTATATTGGTTTATTTGGTACGGTGTGGGGAATTATGCACTCATTTCATGCGTTGGGAAATGTACAACAAGCGACTTTAGCCATGGTTGCACCGGGAATTTCCGAAGCTTTGATTGCAACGGCAATAGGATTATTTGTTGCAATTCCTGCCGTGATTGCCTACAACAGTTATATGGCAGAAATTGACCGCCTCAGCGCACGTTATGATAATTTTTTAGAAGAATTTACCAATTTATTACAACGCCAAATCTACGCTAAAACCAACTCGTGAAATCGGAATTTGTAGGCGCGTTTAGTTTTCACGTTATGTGGTAAAACAATGTAAATGGTCAACAAACAAAGATAGCCTAACGAAAATAAGGAGCGGGTATAGGGTCGGCTGTCGCCGATGCGCTATCCCTCCCCGACCTAAAGGACGGGGTTTCTCGCGTAAAATCTTTGATGAACAACTCTGGTATACAAGATTTCTCTTGCCAACTCAAAACCCGTCAACAAATAGGTCAATCTCACCGTTGGGTGGTCAAAATTGGCAGTGCGCTATTAACCGATAATGGTCGCGGCTTAGACCTCAACATGATGCAAAAATGGGTTGCGCAAATGGCAACCTTAAAACAACAACATCAAATCGAAATTGTGCTTGTTTCATCAGGTGCAGTTGCAGCGGGTATGCAGCGTTTAAATTGGACGCAACGCCCAACCGAAGTTTATAAATTGCAAGCAGCGGCGGCTGTCGGACAAATGGAGATGGTGCAAGCCTATGAAGCCTGTTTTCAAAAACATCAATTGCACACCGCACAAATTTTGCTCACACATGATGATTTATCCAATCGTCAACGCTATATCAATGCCCGCAGCACTTTGAAGGCACTGATTGATTTTAATGTAATTCCGATTGTGAATGAAAATGATACGGTGGCGACTGACGAGATTAAGTTTGGTGATAATGATAGCTTGGCGGGTTTAGTCACCAATTTGATTGAAGCAGATTTGTTAGTGATTTTAACTGACCAACAAGGTTTGTACGAAGCTGACCCACGATTAAATCCAGCAGCGGGTTTGATTTCTGAAGGTTATGCCGGCGATGAAAAACTGTTGCAAATGGCAGGTAGTACGGGTGGTTGTTTGGGGCGCGGTGGTATGGCAACCAAAATTCGAGCCGCAAATTTAGCTTCACGTTCAGGTGCTGCAACATGGATAGCATCAGGTCGAAATGATGATATTTTATTTAAAATTGCCCAAGGCGAATCCATTGGTACATTATTGCATCCTGCTCAAGCTCGAATTGCTGCACGTAAACAATGGTTAGCGTCTCATTTGCAGATGCGTGGCACACTGTTTTTAGATGATGGTGCGGTCAAAGTGTTACAGCAATCAGGTAAAAGTTTGTTGCCCATTGGTGTGACGGGATTGGAAGGACATTTTGCACGCGGTGATATGGTGGCATGTGTGGATAAGCAAGGTAAGGAAATTGCACGGGGTTTGGTTAATTACAACAGTACTGAAACCCATAAAATTATGCGTCAACCCAGCAATCAAATTGAGACATTATTGGGTTATATCGATGAACCTGAGTTAATCCATCGGGATAATTTAGTATTGGTTTAGAATCAATCTGAGACATTGATAAAAATTATTCAAGGTTGGGGAATATATAAAAAATCCAAGAGCTTAAACAATTGCGTGGACAAATTCATTTTGAAGGGG
>JAYQWJ020000618.1:0-3660 GCA_035829175.2 Candidatus Albibeggiatoa psychrophila | reverse complement strand
ATCGTGGCGAGGTGTTGAAATTCTTATACGAACGTCAGCGTAGACCTGTGTAAAATGGCTAAGGGAGTGCAGTAATGTGCTCCTGAAATTTCAAGTTAGTCGTTTAAATTGTAGGTTTTGAACAGGTTTTTTTAATCTTGTCTGACTTTGGAACTTAGATGGTTTATTCGTCCACACCTAAACACATGCGTAATTCTTGTAAGGTGGTTTTTTGAATTTCATGATGCTGCTTGGTTTGTTGATATGCGTTCTACTTTCCAAGAGCAGTTTTTAGGCATATTTTTTATATCGCACAACATTGCATTGGAGTCGATTGAATTTAACAGTCGTGCAAAAGTTCTCTTATTTTGTTGATTTTTATCCACACAGTTTGATTTTGATGATTGATAAAATGTAGGTATATCTTTTTTTGATTCTCTGTTATGTGTTTGACGATGTAATATCACTCTTTTTTTCGGTTTTTGAATCGCTTGCAAAGCAAACTGTTGTTCCTCATCAAAACTGCCTTTATGAGCCAAAATACTTAATCCTGCCAGTGTATCTTTCACTTTAATAGCGACTATTTCAAACAATTCTTTATCAACCTTGTTTTGCTTTTCAGTAATATAGTCTTTTACCTCTATCAAATGCAGTTCTGCTTGACTGGGATTAAATGCGATAAAATCTACCGCCTTACTATTTGCAAAGCCTTCAAAACAGTTTCGATAAAAACGACTATCATCATATTTCAACACTTGCCAGTCATCAGGAAAAGTAAAACGCAGTGTTCCTTCATCTATAACAATCACTATTCATCGTCCTCTGATTCAAATAGTTTGCAATAAGCTTCTGATTGGAATAGTTCAGCATCTAAAGCAATGATAGGCTCAAGTTCATGAATCACATCGCCTGAATTAATTTCAACTTCATTCTCATCGTTGAAGCTAAGTCCAAAGAATTTACGAGGAATATCCATGTTTTTTTGTTGGATTTGTAATTCAAATTCTCGCAGTAAAAATAAGCTATGAGTCGCAAGAATTACTTGTGTACCATTTTGGATTAGCAGTAATAAAATTTTGACTAACATGGTCATGAGTTTAGGATTTAAATTGCTTTCAGGTTCATCCCAAAATACGATATTGCCCACTAAGCTATCATTGGAGACCAAATAAGCTAAAGTTGCCATTTTGCGCAAGCCTTCTGCCAATAGGTGCATTTCAATTTCTGGTTTATCTGGCATTTTTAAATAAAAACGTCCATTTCTATCAATGATTTTGCCGCCTAAAATGGTTTCAATTTCAGTTAGGATATGTTGAGTTTTAGGGGTTGGGTTTTTCGCAACAGGACGCTCTAGCAATAAACATAAATCGTAATATGTCTCATCTAATTCAATGTGATAATCTCGATATAGTCCACCAAATTTAGGATACATTGAGATGATTTCTTTTGCGGGGAAGAATACGGGGGTTTTAGCTAAATAGGCTTGAGGTATTTGGGTTAGAGCATCACTGTGTAAACTTTCACCAAACTTTAGTCCTAAATTTAAATCTAGATCACTAAATTGTACCTCAATCTCTGCTTCAACAGTTTTATTTGACAATGCTTGATGGTTAATGAGGAAACTGAGCTTTTCAGCACGGAAAACATTGACAAGTTTATCTTTTAACTCTTTAAGTAAACTATCCTCTGCTTGTTGACCAAATTTATAGCTTGCTTTAGCCAAACTATAAGCTGCTTTAAGCAAATGACTTTTTCCTGTACTATTTTCACCAATAATAATGTTTAAGCTGCTAGAAAATTTTAAGCTTTCTGATTTGATGGTTGTTAAATTTTTAATGGATAAACTAATAATAGTAGAATTTGTTGTTGGAAGAGTATTTGAAATATGTTTAGCACTATCTATTGTTTGCGACTCAAAACTTTCAGACAACCTAATTAATGCTCTTTTAAATTGCTTAATATCCCAAATCACAGGGTGTACATCGTGCCACTTTGATTGAGTTGCACTATCCCAATATTCCAAAATACTACGATTAAACAACAAATCACGATAATCTTGCTCATTTAACATTTCAAAACTTTGATACACTTTTGCCAATTGCGCCCAATCCTCATGGTCAATCGCACTTAAATAAGTTTCCCGCATACTTATAATCGAACGTGCCATTGCTTTCTGCGCATCTTGAAACTGTGGTAAATAACGTAATGTCCCTTGTAATAACTGCATCAAATTTCGTAAATGTCCACCACTCATCAAACACAATTCATCAATAATCGCTTTATCACCAAATACATCCAAAATAGAACAACCTGCCGCAAATTGCGCTCGTTTATCCAATAACTCATAAAAGCTGTCTAAACCAGTTTGATATCGCTTACGTTCTGGGGTGCGCTCATGCACAGTAATCATCGGCAAAACCCCCAAATTCTCATAACGATCTTTCAATAAAGTACCATGCTCTGAATACACCAACGAAATTGGTACGGTATAAATCACATGACATTGCAACGCGGTCAACTGTTCATTGCGGTCTAAAAAAATACTCTCATGATTAGAACGCTTGGTTTCTTTATCATAAACTGGCACAATCCGATCAAGATTATCTACAATCAACACCAACTTATTAGGCTCAATCTCACTGTGACACGCTTCCTGAATAAACTCATTTAACGCATCCAACAAACCAACCATATGTGGCTCAACTTGTTCACGAATCTTTTGTCGCGCGGATGGACTGCCACGTAAATTCGCTGTTAACTTAGCAAATTGTAGCGGGATAGCCACTTCTCCTTGAATATCAACGCCAATTTCAGTTTGTGCAAATTCCTTCAACGTCTTGCCCATACTTTTAAACCAGCGATTTAATGGACTTGGGTCAGTCTGTTTTAAATTTCCCAACAACTGCCGCACACAGGCTAACAAAATATCGGTATACCGCGCATCCTCTGGATCAATATCACCATCATCAGCAGCAAAATATACCACATGAAAACCTTGTTGCTCTAAATGCTGCTTTAAACGCAATAATTCCGTTGACTTACCCGCACCGCGATGACCTGCATAAAGCTGACAAGTTGACTCATCAGACCACTCAATATGTCTACCAATATCATCCAAAATATCAGTATCACCGCGCACCTTTTGACAATCTACATAAAACGCTTGGTCTCGTTGATTATCTGGATGCAAAGGAAATCCATCAAACGCATTGTAAAGTTTCTTTAAAGTTTGATTATCCGTGATTGGAGGCATGGCAATTCCAAATATTGATTTGATCAAGCTATTCTAAACTGAATCGAGCAATAAACAATTAATTAATCTGAGTTCAATCAATGGTTCGGACACTTTTTTAAAGCATATAATAAAATCAATAACTTACGAAAGAACGCTTATATTTGTAACTTATTGAAATATTTGATAATTCTCAAAAACTATCCGAAGTCTTGCACGAATATCACCATATTGATACAAAGCATCAGAATCAATTGCAGTTTCCTGCTCTGGTGCTTCTGCCTTCTTATCTTCTTTATGACCACGGTTAATCGATGTCTTAAGACGTTGACATAAAATCTGAATAATACCCTTTGCGACCTCAATATGACTCTCAATTAAAATATTCAGCTCTTTTTTAATTGAACTGAGATTTTTAGCATTTTCTTCACCAGCTTTAACAAAAGCTA
>JAYQWJ020000617.1:0-1855 GCA_035829175.2 Candidatus Albibeggiatoa psychrophila | reverse complement strand
TCAAGCATCATTTTGTGATTTTCACGCCCAACCCCTGATTTTTTATAACCACCAAATGCCGCGTGTGCCGGATAAATATGGTAACAGTTTGTCCAAACCCGCCCCGCTTGAATGCCACGACCCATACGGTAAGATAAATTCATATCCCGTGTCCAAACGCCAGCACCTAAGCCAAATTCAGTATCATTCGCAATCGCTAATGCTTCCGCTTCATCTTTAAATGTGGTGACAGAAACCACTGGGCCAAAGATTTCTTCTTGGAATACGCGCATGTTATTCGTGCCTTTCAATAAAGTTGGCTGAATGTAATAGCCATCGCCATAACCGTCACCTAGTTTTTCAGCATCACCACCGATCAAGACTTCTGCACCTTCGTCACGACCAATTTTTAAATAACTCAAAATCTTATCATATTGCTCTTGTGAAGCCTGTGCACCCACCATCACTTCAGTATCTAACGGATTGCCACGTTTAATTTGATTTGCACGTTCAATCACCATGCCGATGAATTTGTCATAAATATCTTCTTGAATCAACAAGCGAGATGGACAAGTACATACTTCACCTTGGTTGAAAAAGGCTAAAACCGCGCCCTCAACACATTTGCTTAAATATTCATCTTCGTGATTCATGATGTCAGAGAAATAAACGTTTGGTGATTTGCCACCCAATTCAACTGTGGATGGAATCACATTTTTTGCAGCATATTCCATAATCAATGAACCGACAGGGGTTGAGCCTGTAAATGCAATTTTGGCAATCCGAGTGCTGGTGGCTAGAGCTTTACCTGCTTCTGCGCCGAAACCACTGACGATATTTAATACGCCTTTGGGTAATAAATCACCGATGATTTCCATCATGACTAGAATAGATGCGGGGGTTTGTTCTGCTGGTTTTAATATCACGCAATTGCCTGCGGCTAAAGCGGGTGCTAATTTCCATGCTGCCATTAAGATTGGGAAATTCCACGGGATAATTTGACCGACAACACCGAGCGGCTCGTGGAAATGATACGCCACGGTTTTCTCATCAATTTCGCCAACACTGCCTTCTTGCGCACGAATACAAGCTGCAAAATAACGGAAGTGGTCAACGGTCAATGGAATATCGGCATTCAAGGTTTCCCGCACCGCTTTACCATTATCCCAACTCTCAGCCACTGCCAACATTTCTAAATTGGCTTCAATACGATCCGCAATTTTCAACAAAATATTAGAACGTTCTGTTGTTGAAGTTTTGCCCCAAGCCTCTTTAGCGGCATGTGCAGCATCCAATGCAAGCTCAATATCTTTCTCATTAGAACGAGGAATTTTACAAAAAGGTTTGCCATTAACAGGAGAAATATTATCAAAATAAATCCCATCAACAGGTGCAACCCATTCACCACCAATAAAATTATCATAACTCTGCTTAAAATCAACAACCGCACCGTCAGTATTAGGATTTGCGTATTGCATGAATGCCTCCCTTGATTGTTTTTAGATGTGAAAGGCCTTTACATAAATGCCATTGCAAAACTGAGCCTATGTGCGAGCTTTTCCACAAGTTTTCTGATTTATTGAATAGCTTTAGAAAATATAAATGAGTCTATACCAAGTATGTATTTCAACATATAGATTGCTTTTATAGCGTTGAAAACCCAACATCACTAGACAACTAATATACGAAAACTCATCTATTATAGACTGAAAGATAAGTGAAAATTATAACTATAATTATTTTTTATGGCTAGTGAAGTTTGGGCATTTGGTATTCTAAATTTTTTAGGCAAACACAACACAAACTATTCCAACTGTTCAACAATTTTATAAATTTTTTCTTGCGCATTGGTTAACACTTTAAATTCCACTCTTCT